>JBGSQR010000375.1:0-11891 GCA_041737975.1 Geobacterales bacterium
CAGCGGACGCTCTGAAAAATATGGTGACTATACATCGGTCTTTCCGATTTACGGAGATATCTACGAACGATTCTGGCGCGACGAATACCACTACACACTATTTCCGCTTTACGGGCGTACGGTTAAAAATGGGACAACATCCACCAACCTGTTATATCCGATCTTTAATTTTACCAGCGGGGAAAACGAAAGTGGATTTGCGATCTGGCCGCTGTATGGCCAGTCATCCAAACCGGGCGTCTATGAAAAGCAATTTGCACTCTGGCCAATTTATATCAGTGAGAAATCTGGTCTGAACACGGACAATCCGAGTGAAAAAACCTATTTGTTACCCCTATATGCATCGCAACGCTCACCACAACAGAGCTCGACCTACGCACCCTGGCCATTCTGCGGTGTTGTGCGCGACGCCAGCGGAAATGTGGTCGAGCGAGACTTCCTTTGGCCTTTCTGGCTGACCGCCAGTGGCAAGGATTCCAGCACCGAACGCTTTATCCCGTTTTATTCCTCTTCACGGGTTAAAGATTCTACCAGTAGCTGGATATTGTGGCCGATTTACAGAAACCAGAGCATTGATTCAACGACATTCAAACAAGATAAGACCAGCCTGTTCTACTTCCTGTTCAGCCATTCCCTTGAATCCTGGCCCCAATTGGCGAAAGACAGAGCCAATAGCTCATTCTGGCCATTATATGCGTGGAAACGTGATGAGGACGGCGTTAGAACATTAACCATGCCGGCCCCTGTCGAGCCGGTCATCTGGAATGATGGGGTGGAGCGAAATCTGGCGCCTCTATGGCGTATTTTCATCACCAAGTGGGATGAAAAAGGCGATGGTGCAACCTCAATTCTCTGGAATCTCTACTGGAGTGAAAAGCGTGGCAACGAAAGAGCCTGGGAACTGTTCCCCTTGGCTTCCTATACTTCAACTGCCAAGAACACAGACCTCCGTCTGTTCAAGGGACTTTTCGGGTATTCCACTAAATCCGGTAAAAGTTCATTGTCACTTTTCTGGATTCCGCTGGGAGGATGGGGCAAATGATCAATATCTTTCATTTTATCGGCAGCCAGATATTCTACTTTTTGCGCATTCTTGGCGAGGTTCTGACGCTGCTGTGGGAAACAATCCTCTCCTGCCGGGAAATCCCGCGCAACTCACCTTCCATCTTCGCCCAAATGGCAATTATCGGATACCAGTCCCTGCCGGTTGCTTCCGTTATGGCCTTTTTTGTCGGCATGGTCATCGCGCTTCAGACCGGTGTTGAGTTGGCTAAATACGGCAGCCAGGACATCATCGGTAGTATTGTCGGACTGTCAATGGTGCGGGAACTGGGGCCGGTTATGACAAGTTTTCTGGTTGCGGGCAGGGCCGGCTCAGCCATGGCTGCTGAAATCGGAGTAATGAAGGTTTACGAAGAGATCGACGCGCTGAAGACTCTGGAAATTGATCCGGTGCGCTATCTGGTCATGCCGCGCCTGATTGCCGCCCTGGTCTGTGTGCCGGTTCTGACTCTTTACGCCGATTGTGTCGGCATTGCCGGTGGAGCTATCATCAGCAATCTTCATCCGCGCCTGTTCATTTCCTACTCGACCTATACGGATTCCTTGCGGCTGGCCCTAAAATTTTCAGAAATTTCTGTCGGTCTTGTCAAGTCATTCGTCTTTGGCGGCATCATTGCCATTATCTGCTGCTACGTCGGCCTTAGAACCAAGGGCGGCCCTCGCGGGATCGGCATTTCAACTACAAAATCAGTTGTGTTGTCATTTCTGATGATCCTGGTTGCCGATTACTTCCTGACTCGACTGTTGATGTAATGGTGTCCAAATGTTTCTATTACTCATAAACCTGCTGGAACGACTCGGGATTTTTGCTATCGCATTTATCCTGATCATGCGTTTCAACATTTTCAAAAGACTTCTGACCGGAAAAGCCAATCACTTCGAAAAGCTTTACCTTTCAATTCTGTTCGGACTATTCGGTATAGCCGGGACCTACATGGGTGTCCCGATTCAGGACGCTATTGCAAATTCACGAGTCGTGGGCGTAGCCCTTGGTGGTATTCTTGGCGGCCCTCTGGTCGGTGCTGCTGCCGGAGTGATCGCCGGAGGGCACCGTTATCTGATTGATATACACGGATTTACCGCCGTGGCCTGTGGCGTGGCCACCATCCTGGAAGGTTTGACCGGCGGATTGATCTATCACAGGCTGAAACGCCAGCCTTTTGACCCGGCAATGGCATTTGTGACCGGTATTATTGTGGAAGCTCTTCAAATGGCAGTCCTGCTGTTATTGGCAAAGCCGTTTGCAGCGGCACTAAGCCTGGTCAGCTTAATTGCCTTCCCGATGATCCTGATCAACTCATTCGGTCTTGCCCTGTTCGTGGAACTGGTCTCATCCGTTTACAAGGAGAAAGAGCGCTTTGCCGCTTTTCAGGCCCAGACGGCCCTGAATATTGCCCTGCGTACGCTTCCCTTTCTCCGGAGCGGACTAAATGCGGCATCTGCCAACGAAACGGCCCGAATCATCGTTGAAATGACCGATCTGGATGGTGTTTCAATAACAGATGAGACAAATTTACTTGCCTACAAAGGTACTGGTGAAGAACATCATGAACCAGGCACACCATTTCTTCACTCTTCAACGCAAACTGCTCTGACAACCGGAAGTATTACAGCCCCCATTACCAGAGATGAAATCGGCTGCGCCAATCCAGACTGCCAACTGGGTTCTGCCATTATTGTTCCGCTAAAAAAACAGAACAGAACCATCGGCACCCTGCAATTGCATCGGCTGAAGGAAAATGGCATAACTCCTCTGGATATGGAGCTGGCCAACGGCCTGGCACATCTTTTTTCCAATCAGCTTGAAATTTCAGATATCGAAGTACAACGCAAACTCGTCAAAGACGCAGAAATCAAAGCCTTGCAGGCACAGATAAATCCACACTTTCTTTTTAACGCCATCAACACCATCATCAGCTACACAAGAACCAGTCCGGAAACGGCATCAAAACTGTTGGTCAAACTGGCGGATTTTTATCGCACCAATATCAATCCGGGGGCAAGAAACGTCTCCTTATCCACAGAACTGGACCACTGCAAAGCCTATATAGCAATTGAATCTGCCCGTTTCGAAGAAAGAATCCGGGTCTGTTATGACATTGAAAACGATATTTCCAGCGTCAGCTTACCTCCTCTGATTCTTCAACCGCTGGTTGAAAACGCACTCAAGCATGGTATCCTTCCGCAAGAAGAGGGTGGTGACGTTATTATTACAGCCAAACGTCAAAATGGACTCGTATATATTGAGGTAAGTGACAGTGGCGTTGGGATTCCCCAGCAACTGCTTTGCCAATTGTTTGATGACGATTGCCAGCATTCCGACCACCTTGGGGCCGGCATAGCCCTTAAAAACGTTAATGCCCGTTTGACTGCACTTTATGGACCAGAACATGCTCTCAAGGTTGAGAGTGAGACAGGGAAAGGGACGACAGTTTCGTTTACGGTGCCATACACTTTATGAAGCTGAGAATTTTCATAATTGATGATGAAGCCCCTGCAAGAAGAGAGTTGAGATATCTTCTGGAGCAGCTTGACGAAATTGAAATCGTTGGCGAAGCATCAAATGGCTCCACTGCTTTCAAAGGCATCAGGGAGACAAAGCCTGAATTGGTATTCCTGGACATTCAGATGCCCGGCATGAGCGGTTTAGAGCTGGCTCAGTTTTTGTGTGAGCTCCCCGAAAAGCCACTGCTGGTCTTTGCTACAGCCTTTGACGAGTACGCATTACAAGCTTTTGAGGTTGATGCCATTGATTATCTGTGCAAACCTTTTACAAAGGAGAGACTTGCCAAATCGGTTACAAAGGCCTTGCGCATCGCCCATGCAGAACCAGCACAAGCGAAAGCAGAAACGCCACAGGTAAAAGATTTTTGCCGAAAGATACCTCTTTACCGTGGAGAATCCATAATTCCCACCTCTCCGGAACGTATTGTATTTTTCCACTCAGAAGACGGTGAAGTACTGGTACATTCTCTGGATGGCAAATTCCGGACAAAATGCACATTGAATGAACTGGAACAAAAGCTCTCCTCGTCCGGCTTTGTCAGGCCCCACCGCAGTTTTTTAATCAACATTAACCACGTTCGCGAAGTAGTCCCCTGGTTTAACGGTAGTTACAAACTGATTATGAATAACCGCGACAACACAGAAGTGCCGGTAAGTCGATATAACGTCAAAGACCTGAAAAGATATTTTGATATTTAACTACCATTCAATCTGAAATTTCCACCATTCACACTCACAAACACACCCTCCACTGTTTTTTTCTTTTCATCCTCACCAACTATAAATATGCTAAAATTATTAAATAAATACTGCATCAATACGCTGCTTCAAACACTTGATAAAATGAGGTTTTTATGAGAATGCGTAATTTTGCCGAAACACAGATTATTTCAATTCTTAAGGAATACGTGGCAGGAATTTCCGTTAAGGAAATTTGTCGAAAATACAGCATCAGTGACACGACTTTTTACAAATGGAAAAGCAGATACCTGGCTGCAACCGAAAACGCGGACACTCAAAAACAGAGGATGGAAAGACAACTTAATCGCTTGAAACGCCTATGTGATTTCATTGCGGCCGAAAATTCGGCACTTCAGACCTTCATCGGAAATGCAATTGAAGAGAGCTCCACTTCAAACATATACACACTTTCCAATGCGAAACACCGTTCATAATATTTTTAATCCGTTTTTTTCCGCTACAAGCATGCCATATCATTTGCCAACGAGTTAAACACTAAAAGATATTTTCTCTGTCAATTGCAGAAACCCCATTACCATTCAACAGCACAAAAATACCATTCACAACTCGACTACAACCATTCAACATTTTTTATTTACTATTTCAAACAAACAGACGTATTTTTTTGTAAAAATCACATATTTGCGTACGTTGGCTTTCTTCCAAAACTTCGTTCAGATATTTTTCTGCATAACCAACAAAGAAGTTAAAACACAAAGGAGGGTAACAGATGCATTCATTAACACTGATTTTTGTAGCAGCATGCGTATTCGCCATCGCCTACCGTTTCTACGGGTTGTTCCTGGCCAATAAGGTCATGGTGCTGCGCGAAGAACGGGAAACACCTGCCGTAACACAGGCAGACGGACATGACTACGTCAAGACGGACAAATATGTTTTGTTCGGCCATCACTTTGCAGCCATAGCTGCAGCAGGTCCGCTGCTTGGACCGGTACTGGCCGCCCAGTTCGGCTTCATGCCGGGTGCGCTCTGGATATTAATCGGCTGCGTACTGGCAGGCGGCGTTCACGACATGGTTGTCCTGTTTGCTTCTGTCCGTCACAAGGGTAGAAGTCTTTCGGTCATTGCTGAAACAGAAATCGGAAAAGTTGCAGGAAAAGTTGCTTCTGTTGCTATCCTTTTCATCCTGATCCTGACACTAGCCGGTCTTTCCATCGCCGTTATAAACGCAATGTTTAACAGCCCATGGGGAACCTTTACTGTTTTTGCAACCATCCCGATCGCCATGATCATGGGTATCTACATGCAAAAAATCCGTCCTGGAGACATCAAGGGCGGCAGTATTATCGGCGTTATCCTGCTGGCCCTATCCATTTATATAGGACCAATGGTAGCAGCAGACCCGACTTTGGCAAAAATGTTCACATTTTCAAAAAAAGAGCTGGCTATCATCATTCCTATATATGGTTTTGCCGCTTCTGTTCTACCAGTATGGTTCCTGCTGGTACCACGTGACTACCTATCCACCTATCTCAAGCTCGGGACCATCGGCGCATTAGCTCTTGGCATCGTCTTCGTAAACCCTATACTGCACATGCCTGCCACGACTGACTTTATTTATGGTGGCGGCCCGATTATTCCTGGTGCAGCCTTCCCGTTCCTGTTTATTACAATTGCCTGCGGAGCGCTCTCCGGTTTCCATGCCATCATCGGCTCCGGTACAACACCTAAAATGATTGCTAACGAACGCGACATCCTCTTTGTCGGCTATGGTGCCATGCTTGTAGAAGGTTTTGTTGCGATCATGGCACTGATCGCTGCTTGCGTTCTTCTCCCTGCTGACTATTTTGCCATTAACGCAGCACCGGCCGCCTATGCAAAACTGGGTATGGTTCCGGTCAACCTGCCTGAACTGGCAACACAAGTCGGCGAGCAGGTGCAGGGTCGTCCTGGCGGCGCAGTATCTTTGGCTGTAGGTATGGCCTACATTTTCTCATCCGTACCATTCATGAAGGGCATGATGGCCTATTGGTACCATTTTGCGATCATGTTTGAAGCGGTCTTTATTCTGACAGCCGTAGATGCCGGCACACGAGTTGGTCGCTATCTGCTGCAGGAAATGATGGGCAAAATTTATGCTCCTTTTGCTGACAACTCATGGACACCAGGCATCATTCTGACCAGCGCCATGTTTACTTCAGCCTGGGGCTATCTGGTTTACACCGGTGATATTTCAACCATCTGGCCACTGTTCGGTATGAGCAACCAGCTGCTGGCGTCCTGTGCATTAATCGTTGGGACCACCATGTTAATTAGGCTCGGCAAGGCCAAATACGCCTGGGTAACAGCCGGTCCGGTCCTCTTCGTTTTGCCGATTGTCATGTGGGCTGGTTATCTCAATATTACCAAGAACTTCCTGCCCAAGAAACTTTACCTGCTTGCTGGAATGTCCGGCCTGTTGATGGTATTGATGACTATCGTCTTTATCGAGGCATTCCGTCGCTGGCATACCTTGATGAAAATTGAAGGGACGGTCAAAGACAGTTATGGCGATGATGTTTTAACTTTGGCAGAAGATGGAAAGCCTGAAAAATCCATTATATCTCCAGCAACATCAATCGAATAAAGAAGGTTACAAAAAGTAAGTCTGAATGAAACTCACGCAATAAAAAAGGCCCGTAAAATGGGCCTTTTTTATTGCGTGATATGTACGTGTAAATAATCAGTCTCTAGGCACAGCCAGCATCCTGTTCAAGGCTTGCAAAGCAGGAATGCGGATTTCTTCCGGGACAGTTACCACCGGGGTCATTGTCTCCAATGAATAGAAAATATCTTCCAGAGAGGTAAGCTTCATGTTCGGGCAGAGCAAAGCCGGTGAAGCCAGAAAAAACTCCTTATCCGGATTTTCCTGGCGTAATCGATAGAGGATACCTGCCTCAGTGCCGATGATGAACTTTCTGGCGGGACTGTTTCGGCAGTAATCATACATGGCGCTGGTAGAACCGGCATAATCTGCAAGTGCGGTTACTTCGGGCGCACTTTCCGGGTGACAGATAAACAACGCATCCGGATGCTCCAGCTTTTTCCTCTGAACCGCTTCCAGACTCATTCGCTCATGCGTAGGACAAAACCCTTCCCAGAGAATAAACTCTTTTTCAGGTACAAATTGAGCTATATAGCGCCCCAGATTGCGATCCGGCACAAAGATCAATTTGCTATCCGGTAAAGACTTAACCACTGAAACCGCATTAGCCGAGGTACAGCAAATGTCGGAATGGGCCTTGATTTCAGCCGAGGAGTTTACATAAGTGACAACAGGCACACCGGGATGTTTGGCTTTCATCGTTTTAAGTGCCTCAACCGTGACCATATCCGCCATTGGGCAACCGGCATCAGGACGCGGTAGAAGCACTTTTTTGCCAGGCGAAAGTATTGCTGCAGATTCGGCCATAAAATGGACACCACAAAAAACAATCACATCCGCGTTTGTCTTTGCAGCCTCCATGGAGAGAGCCAGTGAGTCACCCGTGATATCAGCAATTTCCTGAATTTCGTCCCGCATGTAATTATGTGCAAGCAACACTGCATTGCGTTCTTTTAACAGTTGTCTGATCTGTTGTTTAATACCGTTTTCCATCATAAAATCAAGCCTCCGGAGGCTCTTGTCGCTTGACAAGCAAGAACCAAAAAGGATATATAAAAATTCTACGGGATGTAGCGCAGCCTGGTAGCGCACCTGCTTCGGGAGCAGGGGGCCGCAAGTTCAATTCTTGTCATCCCGACCATAAAAACAAGAAAGGGTTAGCCGAGACGGTGAGACCCTTTTTGTTTTTGCCCAAATCACCGCAACGCCCAGATAACGAAACAGACTACACTCAAATGGCGCCTTTTGTCAACGAATGCGGGCAGTACAAGTCCTGCACTTCACACCTCAATTTTTGCAGCTGCGGAACAGCGCCTTTAATTCTCTTGAAGGTGCTCGCAATTTGCCGTAAAGTTTAGTTTTTGCAAACAATTCCAATCAAAAATAACCCTTGAGGTACTTTCCATGAAAAAACCTTTACTTTTAATGATTCTTGACGGCTGGGGCATCAACAACAATCCCGATCATAATGCCGTCTCTCTGGCTGCCACGCCCAATCTCAAACAATTTCTTGCCGAATATCCTCATACGCAGATCAAAACTTCAGGGATGGCGGTAGGACTGCCTGATGGCCAGATGGGTAATTCCGAGGTCGGTCACCTGAATCTGGGAGCCGGTCGCATTGTCTATCAGGACTTGACCCGCATCAGCAAGTCCATTCAAGACGGGGACTTCTACACCAACAAAACCTTTTTGGAGTGTACGTCTCGAGTCAAGGCCAGCGGAGGTCGACTGCACCTTTTTGGGCTTCTTTCAGATGGAGGCGTGCACTCACACAATGAACACCTGTATGCACTGCTGGAACTTGCCAAGCGTGAAGGCATTAAGGATGTCTTTATCCACTGCCTGCTGGACGGTCGGGATACCCCCCCACAAAGCGGAGCCGGATACCTGAATCAGCTTGAAACGGAAATCACCAGAATCGGTTGTGGCAAGATCGCTACCGTAATCGGACGTTATTATGCCATGGATCGAGATAATCGCTGGGATCGTGTGGAGAAGGCCTACAAGGCAATAATCTGCGGCGAAGGAGACATGCGGAACTCGTCTGCCGATGCTATTCAATCCAGCTATGCTGCGGGTGTAAATGATGAGTTTGTTGCGCCTGCCGTAATAACTGAAAACGATTCTCCGGTGGCAACGGTCAAAGATGGCGACGGCATGATCTGCTTCAATTTCCGTTCGGACCGCGCCAGAGAGATAACACGCGCAATTGCACTGGATGAATTTGATGGTTTTACACGATGCAACCACCCTAAACTTGCCGAATATGTCTGCATGACCGAGTACGACGCCACTTTTGGCCTGCCTATCGCTTATGAACAGGTTGCGCTAACTAATCTGCTGGGCGGAGTCCTGGAAAAAAATGGTTTAAAACAGTTGCGTATTGCCGAAACAGAAAAATACGCCCACGTGACTTTCTTCTTCAATGGCGGCAATGAAACGCCTTTTCAGGGGGAAGACCGTTTCTTGATACCATCTCCCAAAGAGGTGGCTACCTACGATCAAAAACCGGAAATGAGTGCCTACCTTGTTACTGCAGAACTGCTGGGAAAACTTGACCAGGATATATATGACGTAGTTATCCTGAATTTTGCCAATTGCGATATGGTTGGTCATACAGGTGTGCTTGAGGCGGCAGTGAAAGCGGTTGGGGTCGTTGATGAGTGCGTGGGCAAAATAGTCCGCAAAGTTCTTGAAAAAGGCGGCACCACACTAATAACTGCCGACCACGGCAATGCGGAAAAAATGGTTGATGATGATGGTGGACCCTATACAGCTCACACCACCAACCCGGTCTGGCTGATTCTGATAGATAATGCGCACAAAGAAGCGACCCTGCGCAGCGGCGGCAAACTGGCTGATATTGCACCAACCATGCTCAGCCTGCTTGGACTGACCAAGCCGGTCGAAATGACCGGAGAAAGTCTGTTGTAACTGAGCCAATTTTCCAGACGGAGAACCATGTCCCTAGCCGATCCACTTAAAAAGCCTAAACGTTCCTGGCGATTTTTACGTTTGCTGAAGCGAATCCGACCGCTTCTGCTGCCGTTAACTTATCGCCATAATCAGGTTGTTTTGCTTCCTGACGGACAAAAATTTTTTCAGGCTTTACTCTCCTCCATACGCTCAGCCGAACATTTCATCCTGCTGGAATATTATATTATCCGAAACGATAGTACCGGCCAAAAACTGGCCAGGGAACTTGAAGCGGCTGTGGAAAGAGGCGTAACAGTTCTGCTGATGTACGACTATATCGGTTGCATTGAAACGCCAGATAGTTATTTCAGGCAGTTGTCACAAAAAGGCATCCAGTTGGCGGCCTTTAACACGCCATCCTTCCGCCGTGGTATCTACTGGTTTGATCGCCGAGATCACCGGAAAATGACTATAATCGACTGTAAACTTGCCTTTCTAGGCGGCTTCAACATCGGTGATGAATACTCCGGCATTATGGTCTCACCAAATAGTTTCCGGGATGTGGGATTCAGTATCAGCGGAGGAGCAGTCAAAGAGCTGATCAGGATTTTTGAAGAGACCTGGCAGATGGAGCATGGCGTCCTTCCGCAGTTGCCGAAAATAATATGTAATCAGGAACCGCCAAACCGTCGTGGCAAGGCTAATGTTGTTATCGTAAGCGGAGGGCCACACCACCGCAGCTCTTATATTCGTAGTGCATTTTTACTTAATATTGCTTCTGCTTCTGAAGAAATCCTGATTGCAAATCCTTACTTTGTGCCCGGGCCTCGCATAATCCGCTCACTCCTTCGAGCAGCCAAACGGGGAGTGCGCGTTCGTCTGCTTCTACCGGCCCGCAGTGACGTCCCGATTGTACTGATGGTTGGGCGCAGCTCTTATAGCGCTTTGCTTAGAGGAGGTGTGGAGATCTTCGAAGTGGAAAAGCAGATTTTGCACGCCAAAGTGATGCTGATCGACCGGGAGAGAACCGTTATCGGCTCGGCAAATCTCGACCAACGCAGCTTTCATCGAAATTTTGAAATAAATGCCATGATCGAAAGCAGTGCATTTGGGCAGCAGATATATACCATGCTCAGCAAAGATTTCAGCGAGTCCCGGCGAATAACCCTGGAAGGTCACGAAAGCCGCAGTTTATTTACACAACTACTTGAAAAGGTAGTTAATCTGTTTGGCTGGTTTCTTTAGACACCCCACTTCTTTCAAAAGTGATTTTTATGGTTTTACCAACAACATAAAACGATACCATACCCATACGGCAGTTGCCGTTAAAACACCAAACGGCAGGCTGGAAGTAATTGGCTGAATAAATCTCCCATAAAAAATACTCCACTTTCTCCCGACTTTGACAGGCTCTAATCCGGAATTAAAGGCAGTCCGCACATCCAGCCAGAAAAACAGCTGCCATATATTCGCGGCTACATGACGCCCTGTTGCCGACCAGAAAATTGCCCGTCTTTTATAGGAATAATTGCCCAGCAGTTTATATATTCCATTAAATATGGGATACAGCTGTAAACGACCGCTCTCCGGATGACATTTGTAGAGTCCTGGCAAAGCTGAAAAGAACTCATCCCAGCCTGTTACAACCGAATTTATTATAATAGCATTGGCAACCTGTCGTTCCAGCAGACCTTCAGTTTCAAACCGGCGAGCAGAAGTAGAAACAGTGGCTGGCAGCGAAACCCACTCTCCCTGCCTGGCAACTGCATCTGCAAGTCTTACGTCCTCCAGAAATGGAAGCGACTCATCAAATCGTCCCAGTTGATTAAAAAAATCTCTAGACAGCACAACGCCCTGATCACCTCGTATGCAGTCCGGGCGATTCAGACAGGTTTTTGCCTCATAAAAAAAATAAGCCAACGAAGTTGTAACCTGATTTCTGCGAAAATTTAGTGTAAAATGACCAGCAAGATTATTGCCTTTTAGAGATGTTTTGCGCCTGAATTCATCTACTGCTGTTGAAACTGCTGTTGACGATGAAAATCTTGAGTCCGCGTGA
>JBGSQR010000403.1:0-1526 GCA_041737975.1 Geobacterales bacterium
TAGGGCGTTTTTAACAGAATAAATCCCATCTGCCGGCCTGTTTCTCCATCATCCCTGCGATAGGAGAAAAAGCTTTCCTTTACACAGCAGACACAGACATCTGAAACCTGAATGGCGCTGTCATTTATTCCTGCCTGAAGCAACAGCTGTTTGTTGGCTGATGAGAGATCCAGCTTCCATTTACCTTCCGTACTCGGCTCGGCAATATTTTCCCAAGCTACATTGCACTGGCTGAAAGCATTTTTAACCGGCCCATCCACCTCATAACAGCATTTGCCGATACATGGTCCAATCGCAACCTGAATATCTTCCGTATTACAATTGAACTGGGACTTCATGCCGGCAACCGTTTTTGACACCAGACCTGCTGCAGTTCCCTGCCAACCGGCATGCACCGCTGCAATAACCCGTTTTACCGGATCAAGCAACAGAATCGGGACACAGTCGGCAACACAGACACCAATCATCACACCGGCCTGATTGGTAATAATGGCATCGCTTTCAACACCAAGAAAATGACTGTAATCCTCATTCGGTTCATCAATCACCAGAATATCGGTACCATGAACCTGGCGGACTGTTACCAGAGACTCCTGCGGCAACCCAAAGGCGCGTGTCAGCAGACTGCGATTACCCTCTACGCTGTGGTGCTGGTCAAGGGTATTGGTACCAAGATTAAGCGAGTTATAGGGTGGACGGGAAACACCTTCATGGCGACTGGTAAAACCCTGAACTGAACATTCCGGACCACTGAATTCCGCATTTATATAGTGGATACGACCGACACGTTTCATTTGCATATTTACTCCTTCTTTAACCCGCTTTTTTTCAAATTACTGTAGTTGATCTAAAATCAAATCAAGACCAGCAACTTTCGGGACAACTGTGTAATTAAAAATCTCTTTGCCTTCTGGCCCGCTTTACGCTTTAATACCTTTGCGTCTGTGCCACCACACATAGACAGCTATCAGAACCGTACTGGCGATCAAAACCCAGATGACCGCCTGGTGGGCATACTGCATGATTTGCTGTTGATTTTCGCCGATCACATAGCCGATACCGGCCAACACACTGCACCAGATACCGGCACCCAGCAGCGTGTAAAGTGAGAAACGCAGGTGGTTCATTCCGTAGAGACCCGCCGGTATGGAAATCAGGTGACGAACAACCGGCAGCAGCCTGCCGATAAATGTGGATATCTCACCATGCCGGAGAAAGAACTTTTCCACTCGTTCGAACTTTTCAGGCGTTATCAGCACATATTTGCCGTACTTGATGATCAACGGCCGCCCAAGATAATGGGAGGCATAATAATTAGCATAGGCGCCGGCCAGACTCCCGACTGTTCCGCACAAGATGGCCAGCCAGATGTTCATCTTACCCTGATAGGCCAGATATCCGGCCGGCGGCATTACCAGTTCACTGGGGACCGGGATGATCGAGCTTTCCATGGCCATCAACAGAAAAACACCGGGATAACCCATGGCGCCGATTGTATCCAGCAGCCATTGAATAACAGCATGCAT
>JBGSQR010000421.1:0-2104 GCA_041737975.1 Geobacterales bacterium
AATAGACATTTTTGGCCCATGTCTCTTCAGCAGGTAGCTGAATACCTGGAATATCTTTCAAGTATCCGGTATAAGCGTCGGCAATTGCCCGTTTGCGGGCAATGATCTGCTCGATTCGCTCAATCTGGGCGACCCCCATGGCCGCCTGGAGATTGGTCAGGCGAAAATTATGCCCCAGTTCATTGTGCAGAAACCGCTGTTGCTTTTGGAAGCAGAGGTTGCGCAGACTGCGCGCCCGCTCAGCCATTTCAGCCGTCCGGACCAGCACCATACCACCTTCGCCGGTTGTCACCAGCTTGTTGGCGTAGAAACTGAACGTGCTGATATCACCCAAACCACCGCAGCGCCTCCCCTTGTATTCGGCGCCATGCACCTCGGCTGCATCTTCGATTACGATCAGGTTGTGACGCCGGGCGATGTCGAGAATCGGGTCCATATCAGCAGGATGACCGTAGATATGCACGACCAGGATGGCGCGCGTCTTGACGTTTATTTTCGCTTCAATCTGGGTTGCATCCATTTGCCAGTTATGCGGGTCTGAATCCACCAGGACAGGTTTGCCGCCAGCCCGCACCACTGACTGAGCCGGTGAAATAATGGTAAAGCTCGGCATGATGACTTCATCACCCGGTTTCAGATCAAGCAGGGCGACAGCGACATCCAGCGCTACGGAACCATTGCTGACGGCGATACCATGAGGCATCCCGCAGTAGCCTGCCCATTGTTCTTCAAAGAGATCTAGAAACTTTCCGGCTGAGGAAATCCAGCCGGACTTCAATGCTTCGTTGACCAGCTCTATATCACGCTCTGTAACCTGTGGTTCGGCAACCGGTATCATTAGAACCGCTCCTTTTCCAACAACCCGGTATAAGGTCCCTGTTTGATTTCAAGAAATATAGTGTCTTCGAGACACTTGAAGCAGTGTCCACCCGCCACAAGCTGAATCATATCACCTTCTTCCAGGATCCAGGTTCCCAGCATACTCTTGTCCATTGCATAAAGCTCAACTTCAGTCCTGCCTTTTCTGATCAGCAGTGTTTCAGGAGTGCCGACAAGATGTCTCTGAAGTGGCAGATGTGAGTGGCGCGGTACAACGCCATCCTTCGGGTAAACTACGAAGCCGAGTTGCTGGTAGTAGCTGTCGGGAGAAATGAAGGTCGTCTCGGATGGCATAAAGTCACGACGGATGATTGTTGCGATATGCTGGTCGTTCCAGGTGATATGTTCTACTGGTAGTTGCATGATCAACTTCCTCTATGTTTCCTGTTATTGACAGAGCTTGGTCCCACATTCTTCAACCGGGTGCATGTCACTGTTATAGTGGCGATCAAATGTTCTGAAATATCAGTTTCCATAACAGGGCGAAGCACGCAAACTCTATACGGCCTTATCCGTGAGCGGTATGCAAAATAAGTGAACCCGTTTAGTGATTGGTGTCTTCATGTCATACTCTACCGGCTGCTGACCGTCTTCCCACTGGATCCACACTTTATATTTCTCAATATCGATCAATCTGAAAACGTCCTGAACTGAAGCACCGTAAGTGGATAAACTCTCAGTATGAAGTTCGATAGCCAACCTTGGGCGTCTTGACATTATTTTAGCGGCTCCCTGCAAAACCTGCATCTCAAAACCTTCGACATCAATCTTCACAAAATCAGGCCTCAGATGTGCGTATTCATCCAGGCAGGTCATTTCAACCTGAATGCCAGTTCCCGAGAATTCTACTGAGGAGTTGGATGAGGCATTGATACTTATTACTCCTCTCCCGGCACCAACCGCCTTTCTTTCCAGAGTCACATTCTTCAAGCCATTCAGTTTAATGTTCTTATCAATAATGTCACAATTTGCCGGCAGGGCTTCAAAAGTAATCACTTTACCACCAGCGCCCACCCAGTGGGAGAGAACAACCGCCGTACAGCCGTGATGACCGCCGCATTCAAGGACAACATCATTTTCCCTGACAAGATGATCTCTTATAAACCCCATCTCGATCCATACCGGATCACCGCATTGCAGATCATACCAGTCGCGACCGTCCGTATCCCCAATCCAGAAGTCAAACTGCACGCCTTCGACATTCTTCTTTTTCAGGTAAGGCTTG
>JBGSQR010000451.1:0-16602 GCA_041737975.1 Geobacterales bacterium
GTCGTCATCCAAACCTGCAATTGGAGTAAAAAAACTGAAAACAATATGCTGTACATTTGGATTCAAATACCACTCATTTAGTACTTCTGGAATATCTGTATGATTTTGACTTGTTATACAGAATGCAATGGTAATTTTCAGGCCGGGACTGTTTGCAATGTTTTCACTGATCCGTTCGTGTAGTCCAGGCAACTTGCGCATTTCATCATGACTGTTCTTGTTGCCGTCTATTGAAATATACCAACTGACGTCTTTCCAGTCAGGAAGAGGGATGGTCCCGTTTGTTGTTATGGTATTGTATTTGAAATATTTCTTACCGAGTTCAATCACAGGCTGTCTTAGCAATGGTTCACCACCAACCCAGGTGCATTGGAATAGATTGAATCCATTGCTTTTCATGCTCTCAAAATGTTCTTTCCATTGTGTTTCTGTTAATTGTTCTGTTTGATCCTGTTTGTAAAAATAACAATGATCACAATGGAGGTTACAACTGTTTGTCACATCAACAGAGCCAAAACTGTTTGCAGGTATTCCAAATAAAAAAAAGCCTATTTGGGCAATGTTATAAAGCGAAAATGAATGTTTAGCTCTTGTTACCGTTACTGCAGTTGGATCTGTCATTAAACATCACTTTCAATAGTGTCTTTGGCTACTTGAAAATATGGATTTATATCAAAGATTCCAGCGAATCAACAATAAGGACCGCAGCAGACAAGTTTTCTCTTGGATAGCTGTTAGTGACGCCTATTACTTTCAAGCCGGCTCCATTTGCCGACTTAATTCCTGCAGGCGTGTCTTCAATTACGATTGTGTTGTTAAAAGTTAAGTTCTTGTCAGCATGTAAGCTGCTCAACTTCTGAAAAGTCAATTGGTAGCTCTCTGGGTCAGGCTTGCTCTTTTGTACGTCATCAGCCGTAACAATTAAATCAAAGCAGGAAGATATCTGAAGTAGTTCCAAAATCGGCACTATATCAGAAAGCAAAGCGCCACTGCAGATTGCAAGTGGAATGCCACTGTCGTGCAATTTTGTGATCAGCTTTACTACACCAGGGTAGGCCGTAACTCCATCAAGAATAACATCTTGAAATACTTCAGCCTTTTCAAGTACTAGTTTGTTGAGCTCTGTTTGCGATAATTGATGATCTTTTGAATTGAAGGCTTCTTTGAATGCATCACGATCATCAAAACCCATGTAGGTTTCTACATATTTTTCCCAGGAAAAACCAAACCCAAGCGGTTCCAGTATGCGTTGGAAAGCCCTATAATGAAGCGGCTCTGTATCAACAATAACGCCGTCAAAGTCAAAAATAACAGCTTTTACTTCTAAATTATCCATGAACGTCACCATGATTTCACCATTACCAATCCAGCCCCTCCTTGAATAGCCATGGGGGCAAATGTTATTTTGTTGTTTGAAGCATGATAAGAGGTGACAACTCTTCCGCTTAGTTCACCTAAAGCCGCTCCTAATATTACATCACTAGCCCAGTGTTTATTTTTATACATTCGTGAAAAACCAACAAAAGTTGCTGCCAGATAATAGACAGTTTTCATTGTATAACTTTCGGAAGTAGCAGCAAGAACTGAAGCCAGTGCAAACGAACTGGATGTATGCATAGAGGGGAAGGAATCATAATCGTTCTTGAATCCGAATGGTTTAAAGTCGCCTTTAGATGATGTGGTATCAGGTCTACCACGTCCAACAGCCTCTTTTAATATGAATGTTGATGCATCAGCCAGAATCAACGCCTCACCAATCATTTCACCGGTTTGTTTCCATTTGGGTGAGTCAGCTGCAATGCCACCCCCATAGACTAGTGCTGCAATGCCAAGATGAATATATGGATCACCAATCAGACTGCCTGCATTTGTAATGTTTTTTGTAGTGCTGTTTTGTCCGTTTTGAAGATTCTGTTGAATGTCTTTGTCAAAAATATATGTCAGTGCAGTTGCGCCTAGAATTCCGGTAGTTAACAGATAATTATTGTTTTTAAGTTGGAACGGAGTAGTAGCAAAGTCAATGGACTCATCAGTCAGATGCTTAATGCCTTTGGACAGGTCATTTATAATGATGTCTGTGCCGGATTCTGCTCCAACTACATGTAATGGCAAGCTTATAACAGTTAACAAAATAACGGCTAAAAACACTTTCAATATTAACCCCTTATTTTAGATTTCAAACATAATAATAGCACAGTCAATGTGGCACCAGCAGTATCAGCAAAAAAGTCAAGCAATTCGCCAGCACGGTTTGATGTCAGCCACTCTTGTAACAACTCGATTACACCACCTGAAAAAGAAGCCGCTAAAGCTGCAGTCCAGCTTGATATGCCTAGGGATACATTTTGTGATCTTAATGTATTGAAAATAAAAAAAGCAAAAAGACCAAAGGCTCCGGCATGTTGCAGTTTGTCCCACCCCAGTGGTCCATATACCTGTGGTGGCGCTGGTGTCAGGCACAGATATAGTAGAACGATTGCCCAAAAAAGACTTGTCATACGCCAGAATAAAAGTTTGAAGCGATTAGTAAGCATTGCAACGGGAATATAGAAGAAGTATCTGAAAAATATTAATCAAGTTGGCATCCTGAAATAGTGATTGAAAAACAGTTGAATTTGTAACATGTATTCGGAATGCAAACAAGTTGCTATATATATCAGCGTCATTCCATGAGAAAATACAAGGAACTGGTTGTTATATGAATCGCTGAATTATTACGAATATTAAGTGAAAAAATGTAAATAAACTTGACGATTTATATATATGATCTATTATTGTCCTGTTTGTGTTTGTCACCAGGTACAAGATAAATAATATCACTACTCAGGAGGCAGTTCATGGCATTACGTGTAGCTATTAACGGGTTTGGCAGGATTGGCAGGATGGTTCTGCGTGCAGCTTGTAAGGACAAGAATATTGATGTGGTAGCAATTAATGATCTGACTGATGCTGCAACATTGGCGCACTTGTTCAAGTATGACTCAGTTCACGGAATTTTCCCCGGCAAGGTTGAGCATACTGCCAATAGTCTTGTAGTAAATGGCAAGTCGATTAATATATTTGCTGTACGAAACCCAGCTGAACTTCCCTGGAAAAAGGAAAAAATTGATGTAGTTCTTGAGTCCACAGGTCTTTTTACGGCAAGAGATAAGGCCGCATTGCATATTGAGGCTGGCGCTAAGAAAGTCGTTATTTCTGCTCCGGCAACAGGTGAAGATATTACTATTGTAATGGGTGTAAATGACCATCTTTATGACCCAAAAAATCACAATATTATCTCTAATGCTTCTTGTACTACCAACTGCCTGGCGCCTGTAGCCAAGGTCTTGAATGAAGTATTTGGTATTGAAAAAGGTCTTGTTACAACTGTTCACTCCTATACTAACGATCAATGCATTCTGGACCTTCCACACAAGGATCTGCGTCGTGCACGTGCTGCAGCCATGTCCATGATCCCTACCTCTACCGGTGCTGCAAAAGCTGTTTCACTGGTTTTGCCGGAACTGAAGGGCAAATTGGATGGGATGGCTATTCGTGTTCCTACACCTAATGTTTCAGTTGTAGATCTGGTTGTGACGCTCAAGAAAAAAACCGATGCTGTAAAAGTAAACGCAGCTCTGAAAAAGGCTTCTAAAGGGGCATTGAAGGGTATCCTCGGTTTTTGCGAAGAACCGCTTGTTTCGATTGATTTTAACGGCAATACACTTTCATCCATTGTCGATGCATCTTGTACTAAAGTAATAGGTGATAATATGGTTAAGGTGCTTTCCTGGTATGATAATGAGTCCGGTTTCTCAAACCGCGTAGTGAGCCTGCTTAATTTAATTGCTTCCAAAAAATAACATTTATTTTGTAGTAAATAGAGAGGGGGATCCGATCCCCCTCTTTTTTTGTCAAAATCATTTTTATAGTTACGGAGAAGAATATGACTATCGGTTATATCGACCAGCTTAAAGAATTGAACGGAAAAAAAGTTTTCATCAGAGTTGATTTTAATGTTCCCCAGGATGACCAGGGAAACATAACCGAAGATACCAGGATTATGGGAGCTGTTCAGACAATCAAGTATGCCATGGACAAGGGTGCCAAGGTTGTATTGGCATCACATCTAGGGCGCCCTAAGGGAGAAAAAAAATTAAAATATAGCATGGAACCTGCAGCTGTAAGGCTTTCAGAATTACTTGGTAAAAAAGTCCAGCAGGCTTCGGATTGTTTTGGGCCAGATGTTGACAAATTGATCGATGCAATGCAGCCAGGTGATGTTGTCATGCTGGAAAATGTTCGGTTTTACCCAGGTGAAGAGGCTAATGATGCTGACTTTGCCAAAAAACTTGCAAATGGTTGTGACGTTTATATAAATGACGCTTTTGCGGTTTCGCACCGTGCACATGCGTCCGTAGAGGCGATTACGAAACTAATACCTGTTGTGGCGGCAGGTTTCTTAATGAGAGATGAATTGACCTATTTTGATAAGGCAATGAGTAACCCGGTGCGTCCATTGGTGGCAATTCTTGGTGGTGCTAAAGTATCTGGCAAGCTCGAAGTACTTCAGAAGCTTGTCAGTAAGGTGGATAAAGTATTAATAGGTGGCGGCATGGCCTTCACTTTTCTGAAAGCAATGGGATACGATGTAGGCAAGTCTTTGGTGGAGGATGAGCTAGTGCCGGTTGCAATGCAAATCATGGCAGATGCAAAGGAAAATGGCGTAAAATTTTATCTTCCGATTGATTGTGTTGTTGCAGATAAATTTGATGCGAAAGCGACTAACTTCATTACCCCAGTTCAGGAAATACCGGACGGTTGGATGGCTCTGGATATTGGGCCTGCTTCATCAACACTTTTTGCAGAATCACTTCGGGACGCTAAAACTGTTATCTGGAACGGACCAATGGGCGTTTTTGAAATGGATGCCTTTGAACGTGGTACATTTGCTGTGGCCGAAGCGGTTGGAAATTCATACGCTACAACTATTATCGGTGGTGGTGATACAGATTCCGCAGTTCGCAAGGCCGGCGTTGACAGTAAGGTCAGTTATATCTCAACCGGTGGTGGTGCTTTCCTTGAACTGTTAGAAGGGAAAATTCTGCCAGGAGTAAATGCATTGGACATAAAAGGCTAATAAACAGGGGGTAACATGCGTAAACCGGTTATTGCAGGGAATTGGAAACTGTTTAAAACAATTAATGAAGCTGTTGAAATGGTGAATGAGCTGAAGCCGCTTGTTTCTGCATCAAATAATGTTGAAATTGTTGTCGCTCCGGTTTTTACTGCGCTAAGTAAAGTTGCAGATGCCATTAAGGGGGCAAATGTAATGTTGGCTGCCCAGGATTGTTTCTGGGAAGAAGAGGGTGCATTTACAGGTGAGGTAGCTCCGAAGCTTCTTAAAGATGCCGGTTGCACTCATGTTATAATTGGCCATTCAGAGCGGCGTCAGTATTTTGGTGAAACTAATGCTACCGTCAACAAGAAAGGCTTGGCTGCAGTTGCAGCAGGGCTTACTGCAATCGTATGTGTTGGTGAAACTCTTTCAGAACGCGAATCTGGCGATACTTTCAAGACCATTGAAGAGCAGATAAAAGGTTCTTTGGATGGCTTTACCGCTAAAATATTTGAAAATGTAGTTATTGCATATGAACCGGTCTGGGCAATCGGAACCGGCAAAACTGCCAGCAACGACCAGGCTCAGGAGGTACATGCTTTTATTCGCAAATTACTGAGCAACGTTTTTGGTGGTGCCGTAGCCGATACAACCCGAATACTTTATGGCGGGAGTGTAAAGCCGGATAATGTTAATGGCCTGATGTCCCAGGCAGATATAGATGGTGCTTTAGTTGGTGGCGCCAGCCTTAAAGCTGATTCTTTTGCTTCAATTGTTAATTTTACGGTTTAGAGTTTGAATGAGATTGTTAGTCTCTTTATCCCTTTACAAAAACCTGGGCCCTGTGGTACATAATTTATTCTTATAACTTTAGCAGGGGATCTGAATGACAATCTTTTTAACAACTATCCATATTTTAGCATGTCTTGTTCTAATTGCAGTTGTACTGTTGCAGTCCGGTAAAGGCGCAGAGATGGGGGCTTCATTCGGTAGTAGTGGTAGCCAGTCTGTTTTTGGCGCTGGTGGGGGTACTAACTTTCTGAGTAAGGTTACAGCCGCTGCAGCTGTCATCTTTATGCTCGGTTCCCTGGCATTGGCATATGTTTCCGGATTGCCTTCTTCGTCCTCAATCATGTCGGATAAGAGTGCTCCTACGGCAGTAGATAAGGCTCCTTTTCAGCAGCCAACTCCTGCTGGCCAGACACCATTGGTGCCAGCACCTGTACAGGGTAAACCTGCAACTGCTCCGGCAGTTCCTGCCCCTGCACAAAAATAGAGTTTTTGCTTGATCTGGTTAAAAAGCTATGGTATAGATTTGAACCCAAACAAAAAAGACCTTCTTTAGTTTTGGTATAAAATTATAATTTTGCGGTGGTGGCGGAATTGGTAGACGCACCAGCTTGAGGGGCTGGCGGGGGCAACCTCGTGATGGTTCAAATCCATTCCACCGCACCATTAAAATAAAGGGTGGGCTAGAAATAGCCCACCCTTTATTTTTGCATTTGATCGTATAGCTGTTCAAAGCAAAAGGAGAGTGTCACTTTTATTATTTTAGTGACACTCTCCTTTTTGATTTTAAGAACCTTTTATCAGCTCAATAACTTTAATGTAAAGTTTATCACCGTCACTGGCAGAAACTTTTTGCTTGTTTATTGTAACAGTTGGCTTTTCTCGACAACTGCTGCACTGCTTAATGCAGCTCTTTATTTTTACATCAAGATCTGGAAACTCTTCTTTTAGCTGTCTGAATAACTTGCCTTTACCTTTGTTGTGCTCACAGAATCTTATTTTCATATTAAACTGCCACTGGTGCGCCTGGAGCTGGAGTAAAAACACGTTGAGCCATTTCAGAATCAACCATCAGTATACCGTGTCCGTTGTCGCCGACAATTTTAAGTTTGGCAATTAAATCCCTATCGTTATTCTCTTCCTCAATCTGCTCTGTTATAAACCACTGCAGAAAAATCTGTGTGGCATGATCTTTTTCTTGAACGGCCTGTTCAGTAAGTTCGTTGATGCATTTAGTAATCAATTGCTCGTGTGAAAGAGTTTTTTCAAAAATATCCAACAAAGATTTGTATTTGTTTGGTACAGCTTTATTTGCTGTTAATTCCACATTGTACCCTTGGTCAACAAGATAAGTGTAGAATTTCATGAAATGAACCAATTCTTCACGATATTGAACCATAAACCAGTTTGCTGCTCCTTTTAGTCCCATTTCATTGGTGACTGATGACATTGAAAGGTAAAGGTGAGCAGAAAAAAGTTCCAGATTCATATGTTTGTTAAGTGACTGTGCCATGCTTTTGCTGATCATTGTTTAATCCTCCTGTGTTTTTTTAAATTATACATCCGGCCTGCTTTGAATTGCAATGTTAGAACTTGGTCGAGTGATCTTGAAGAGCATAAAACATCCGACTAAAAACATAGGCAAGCTTAGCAACTGCCCCATGGAAAATAAATTCACAAAAAAACCAATTTGTGAGTCAGGCTGCCTGAAAAATTCAACAATGAAACGGAACAGGCCATAGCCAGCGCATGCTGTCCAGGTTGCTACTCCATTTATTGTTGAATAACGTGCAGCAAATCTGACAATAAAAAACAACAATAAACCTTCAAGAAACGCCTCATAAAGCTGAGAAGGATGTCTTGGCAGCATACCTGCTCCAGGAAAGACAATTCCCCATGGCACGTCTGTTGTTCTGCCGTAAAGTTCCCCATTGATAAAATTTCCTATTCTGCCTAAGCCGAGCCCGATAGGAGCGCATTGAGCAACCATGTCATTCAGGGCAAGAAAGGGAATTTTCTTCTTACGTGCATAAATCATGAATGCCGCGAGCACACCCAGCATTCCGCCATGAAACGACATGCCGCCCTGCCAGATAGCGAAAATTTGCAGGGGGTGGGCGATATATTGGCTCAGATCATAGAATAGTATATATCCGATTCTACCACCGAGAATAACACCTGTTGCACCAAAAAATACAAGATCAGAAATGTCATCGGATGTTAGTGCCAGCTTTTTTCTACGAGATTCTGCCAATAGAAAAAAATATGAAAAAACAAAAGTAAGTACATACATTAAGCCGTACCATCTGAATTGCAGTGGCCCCAGGCGGAAAAATACCGGATCTATTTCATGGAATTTCATATATCTTGATTGCCCTTATTGGCCTGATTCGCGAGAAGCTGAAACAGACCGCATGTGTAGCGTTTTTATGAATAACGCATCCGTGGATTTTTTGATTTCTTCAACAACATTGTCAGGCATTGGTGAGTCCAGTGAGAGTATTACCATGGCTTCACCACGTTTTTTGCTGCGTCCCAGATTCATGGAGGCAATATTAATGTCATGCGCTCCCATGATTGTTCCGATTTTGCCGATCATGCCGGGACGATCTTCATAGTGCAGTAACAGCATATATTCTTCCGGTGTAAAATCTACAGAGTAGTTGCGCAGTTGAACTATGCGTGGCGCCCCTTCGAAAAGAGCCCCTGAAATACTGCGTTTTGATCCCTGTGCCTCAATAGTCAGTGAAATTTTGTTGGAAAAAGCATCGGCACTGGTTGATTTGGTTTCTTCGACAATTATTCCCATTTGCTCAGCAATCAGCGAGGCATTGACCATGTTTACATCCTGATCAACCCTGCAATTCAGCAGAGATGACAGACCACTTACGGTCAAGGGAGTGCAGTCGTGACGGGCAATACTTCCGGAGTAGCCAAAAATGACTTTCTCCAGATTTTTATCAGCGAGTTGTGCAGCAAATTCACACATTACATTAATCAATTTCAGAAAAGGTCGCATTTGATCCATCAAAGTCATATCAAAGCGAGGGATGTTGACCGCGTTAGCCATTGGTTGATCATCAAGAAACCTGATGATTTCTTTTGAAACATCAATTGCAACATTTACCTGGGCCTCAAATGTATTCGCGCCAAGGTGTGGGGTTACTACAAGAGTTTTGCTGGCAATCAATTTTTTTAGAAGATCAGATTGAGGTGGTTCTACACTCCAAACATCCACTGCACCGCCAATTACTTTGCCTGAGCTGAGGTTGTCCAGCAGGGCCTGTTCATTGATAATACCTCCACGAGCAACATTAATAATAATAACGCCATTCTTCATCTGGTCAAACTCGATTTGACCAATCATGTCCCGTGTTTCGTCGTTAAGAGGAGTATGAACAGTAATTATGTCGCACAGTTTGTATATTTCTTCGTGCGAAACAAGTCTGACTCCAAGGTCACTGGCCCGCTTGACTGATACATATGGGTCGCATCCCAGAACATCACATTCAAATGCTTTCAGGCGTGCGGCAACGCGACCGCCGACTTTGCCCAGTCCTATGACACCGACAACTTTATCTTTGAGTTCATGTCCCGTAAATGGAGCCCGTTTCCATTCACCAGATTTAAGGCTGGCATTGGCACTCGGAATGTTTCTGCAAAAGGAGAGAAGTAGTGCCATGGTGTGCTCTGCAGCACTGTTTGTGTTACCAAATGGCGCATTTACAACAATGATTCCTTTACTGCTGGCATGGTCAACATCAACATTGTCGATGCCGACACCTGCTCTGGCTACGATCTTCAGGCGTTTGCCAGCTTCCAGAACATCTTTGTCTACGTTTGTGCCGCTGCGAGTAATAATGACTTCATACTCAGGCAGAATCTCCAGAAGTTTCTCTTTGCTGAGCCCAAGTTTGACATCAAGTTTTATACGCGGCTCTTGCATGAGCAGGGCCAAACCTTCTGCTGAAACCTCATCAGTTACAATCACCCTCATAGTAATCCTCTTATGAAAAGAATAAATATAAAATATTAGACCTGCAGATCTAAAAAAGCAAGCTTCCCATGGCTGATACCGGTAACTTCTCTCTTGCATTATTGATTTTGCAAAGTGTCTGGGCTATTGTCAATTACTACAAATTGAAATGGAAGGATAATCGTGAATACAGCTTTACCTTTTAATATTGTTCTTGTTGAACCTGAAATACCACCCAATACAGGAAATATAGCCAGGCTCTGTGCGGCTACTGGTGCTGTTTTGCATCTGATTGAACCGCTTGGATTCTCAATTGATGACCGTCAAATGAAAAGGGCTGGTCTGGACTACTGGAAAAGTGTGGACGTGCGCCTCTGGTCGAGTCTTAATCATCTTATGGATTCTGATCCATGTGGGCGTTTTTTCTTTTTAAGTACCAAGGCCGCTAAAAGTTTCCTTGCGGCAGATTTCCAGCCAGGTGATTATATTGTTTTCGGCAAGGAAACAAAAGGTTTGCCTGAGGAGCTTATTGCGGCGCATCCTGATACCGCAATAACTATTCCCATGCCGGCCGGTGCAGTTAGAAGTCTTAACCTGTCCACTTCAGCTGGTATTGTTTTATATGAAGCATTGCGTCAGACTGGAAAGATAACCAAATGATCAGCGCATCAGAAACATGTAAAGGTTTTTTGACATCGGATATTCCCGGAGTAGGCGGGGTAATTAAAGAGACTCCTGAAGATTTCATTGTCACTGAGATTCCTGCTTACGAACCAAGCGGATCAGGTGAACACCTTTATTTGACGATTGAAAAACGTGGTATTACAACATTGGAAGCTATCAGGCGCGTGGCGCAGGTGCTGAAAATTTCTGAGAAAGAAATTGGTTACGCCGGAATGAAGGATGCAGTTGGAGTAACCCGACAGACGATCTCTCTGCAGAGAATCAAATCTGAAGCTGTTTTGGGGCGCGACTTGAACGGTGTTAAAGTGCTTGATGCCTTCAGGCATGGCAATAAACTGAAACTCGGTCATCTAAAGGGAAACCGGTTTAGGATTGTAATTCGCGGGGTGTCTGAAGACTCATCCAGCTCAGTTTCTTCAATTCTTAAGGTTTTAGTCAGACGTGGTGTGCCGAACTGGTTTGGGTATCAACGTTATGGAATACATGGTAATTCACATCTGATCGGAAATGCTATTTTGAGAAGAGACTGGCAGGCTGCAGTAGACAGCCTGATTGGGGATCCGCAATCTGTAATGGATGATGACTGGAAGTCGGCTATTATCTTATACAAACAGCGTCAATACTCGGAAGCATTTAAGCGAATGCCAAAGCATTGCCGCAGTGAGCGTGATATTATTCAGCGGCTCATCTCAAAACCGGACGACAACGAAAAGGCCTTTTCGTCCGTACATCCGCGTCTGAAGAAGCTATATCTGTCAGCATATCAGTCCAGTTTGTTTGATAAGGTTGTTGGGTTACGATTGGCGGAACTGGATCAAATCTGGCAGGGAGATCTGGCCTGGAAACATGTCAATGGTGCCTGTTTTCTGGTTGAGGATCTTTCTGTTGATTCTGAAAGAGCATCCCGATTTGAAATATCGGCTACCGGCCCTATGTTTGGCTGCAGAATGAAGCAGCCAGCAGGGAAGCAGCTTTTGTTGGAGCAGCAGGTGCTTGACGATGCGGATATGAAGCTGGATGCTTTTGATCTTGGCAATGGTCTGTCAGTAGAAGGGGAGCGCCGGCCATTGCGCGTTCCTCTTGGTGAACCGTCATTTCAGTTTGAAGGTGATAACCTGATACTGGAGTTTACGCTTCCCAAAGGCTGCTTTGCCACATCGGTAGTTAGAGAATTCACTAAAAACTTTTAGAAAAGGAATCGTAACATGAATTCAAATACAGGTTTGGTCGACTCGCATGCACATATTTATTATAAAGATTATGCAGACGACCTGGGTGACATGCTCAAACGGGCAGAAGACGCCGGAGTAAAAGCTATTCTGGTTGTGGGAACAGACATCGAATCCAGTCGTCAGTCTGTTGCCATGGCTCAAAAATACCCCCAGTTATATGCTGCAGTTGGTATCCATCCCCATGACGCTTCACGGGTTACGGAAAAATGTTATGACATTCTGCGAGATCTGGCTCAGTCCAGCGAAAAGGTCGTTGCGATCGGTGAAATAGGGCTTGATTTCTACCGTGACAGATCGCCACGGGATGAGCAGGAAAAGGTATTTCGACGATTTCTGCAAATGGCAGATGAATTGGGTAAGCCGGTAATTATTCATGATCGGGATGCTCATGAACGCATACTGGCTGTTTTGAGGGAGGAAAAAGTTCGTCAGGGTGTTTTGCACTGTTTTTCCGGCGATGCAGCTATGGCGGCAGAAGTCATTGAAATGGGTTTTTACATTTCTATCCCCGGGACAATTACCTACCCAAAAAATGAAATACAAAGAGAAGTTGTACGATCAACAAGCATTGACAGACTGTTACTGGAGACTGATTGTCCATATTTGTCACCGGTGCCGTTTAGAGGTAAGCGCAATGAACCGTCCTATGTTACATACGCTGCTGATCAAATTGCTGAACTGAAGGGGCTCACTTTTGAAGATGTTGCCCGCATAACTACTAAAAATGTACGAGATCTGTTTGGTATCCGCCTGTGGGACCAGTCCACAAAGATCGCATATAAAATCAGGAATTCATTGTACTTGAATATAACTAACCATTGTTCCAACCGTTGTACATTCTGTGCAAAATTCGAGGATTTTACGGTTAAAGGCCACAATCTACTGTTGGATTCTGAGCCATCTGTTGAAGAGGTTCTGGCTGCAATTGGTAAACCGGATAAGGAAATTGATGAAATAGTTTTCTGTGGATACGGAGAATCTTTACTGAGGCTTGATCTGGTAAAACAGGTGTCATCCGAGTTAAAAAAAAGCGGCTATAGAATTCGGATTAATACGGATGGTCAGTCTAACCTTGTTCACGGAAGAGACGTTTTACCGGAACTGAAAGGGTTAATAGATTGTATTTCAGTTAGCCTTAATGCACCTGATGCTGTAACATATGGCCGTCTTTGCAATACACCTTTTGGTGATGCAGGTTTTGATGCGGTATGTGATTTTATACGTCAGGCCAGGCAGTTTATTCCAAAAGTAGTTGCAACAGCAGTTACTGTTCCAGGTGTAGACATTGATGCATGCAGAACTTTGGCTGAATCATTGGGTGCTGAGTTCAGAGTGCGTGAGTATTCTGAGGTCGGATGATTTGTGCGAAGTCAATAAATCTATTTGCTGTGATTTATGTACATTTTTTTAAATTGATGCCTTGTGTCAGCAGATTTTATCTTTAGGAGGTGTTATCTATTATCAATTAAATTGCTGATTGTTTTAATTATGAATTTAGAGTCATTTTAAAATTGTTAAATATGGCAAATGAAATAGACTGATATTATATTTTCAAATGGTTGAATGGAGATATTTTGACTATTGAACAGGCCTTTGGAAATGTTATTCGCAAACTGAGAAAAGAGCGTAAATTTTCTCAGGAAAAGCTGGCATTTAACAGCATGCTTGACCGTACTTTCATCTCCTCGCTGGAATGTGGCAGAAAGCAGCCTACGCTGGTTACTATATTTCAACTTGCCGAAGCCTTTAATATACCCGCATCTTTGATTGTTTCTGAAGTTGAACTATTATTAAAATCCCAAAACATATCCGTAAAACAAAGTATAAGCTCTTCAGTCAAAATATATCCGGAATGGAGAAGTATTTTGGACAATTTATCTTTGGAATTGAGTGAGAAATATCGGGGTTCAGAGACAATATTGCTGGTAGATGATGAGAAGTGTTTGCTTGATATGTTGGGTGAGTTTCTAAGAGAATTTGGTTACAACGTGATAGCTGCCAGTGATGGACAGCATGCTCTAGAGCTTTTTAAGGACAGCCACAATGATATAAATCTTATTGTTATGGATGTTGTCATGCCTCGGCTGGATGGCGTCAAAGCTTATAAAGAGATGATAAAAATTAAGTCAGATGCCAATATCCTGTTTATGAGCGCTTACCCTTCCAACTGCTTCAGTGATTTTGACGTGGAGTACAATTTTATCAAAAAGCCGTTAAGTCCCTTTGAATTGGTTCAAAAAGTCAGAAAATGTATAGATTTATGATTGCTTGAAGTAGGATTTATTGTTTACAGGCAATTTCTTTGAGTTTTTCTGTAGAGCTGTTAGGCAA
This sequence comes from Geobacterales bacterium, assembly GCA_041737975.1. GTDB lineage: Bacteria > Desulfobacterota > Desulfuromonadia > Geobacterales > Pseudopelobacteraceae > JBGSQR01. The sequence continues at coordinate 14,111 of JBGSQR010000451.1, forward strand.
AATCGGGAAATATATGTCTTTTGCAGTTGAAATCGGTTTAAAAGTGAATTCCCTGCTTGATCTGTCTAGAATTAACGGCATGACATCTGGCTGAGAACTGGTAGTTTTTTGTACGATCTCATCCTTGTCAGAGTAGAAGAAACCGACGTTCATCTTGTAGCTATTAGCTGCACAATTGATCATGTACATGTTTTTTGCATAGGTTGAATCTTTTTCGTCCAAACGAATCTTTTTTCCAAAAATGGTTTTAACCCATATCTTGGCAATTCCTTTTTCCGTTTTCTCAAACTTGTTTAGCGTATAATGTAGTTTATCGTTTTTTTCCGTCGCAAAATATACCCATTTTGTTGAATCGGCATTAAACCAAGAAGAACAGCCTGTCAGGCAAATTAAAGAGGCTAAAAGTAAGACTGAAATTGATTTCATTGATTTGCCCCGCCAAAAGTTAGATTAAACTGCAGATGAGAAAAAAGCACGTGGACTTAATCCACGTGCTTTTGAAAATTTGGGGTGGCTAGAGGGAAGCGACCCCTAGAGTCCTAACTACCTGAAATTAAAGCTATTTACTGATGTGTAAATATTCCCGTGTGGTGCAAAACTGGGTACAATTTCTAGCCTAGTTATTGATAAATGTCAACCAGTTTAATCCCCTCATTAATACCCACTTTATACCCACAAACCACGTTTAGCCCCGATAAACAATTCCATATTAACTACCAATATAATATATGAATATATAAATATTTGTTGGTTAAACTGGGGATTGTCTGCACGTCCCCATTAATACAGCTTATGTAAGAAACCTGCTTAAAGTCCCAATAAAACAGCCTCCAAAATGGTTAGAAAACTATAATTGTTTCCAATGATAATTGATATGCCTTGGTAAGTACAGAAATAGGTAGGCGCATAGATCAACTTACCACTGAGGCAAAATGCAAGGACAAATCAGAGCAGGAATAGACGGGCTTAATATCACGTTTCCGATGGAACTAGCTCAGGTAGGCTTTCATCGGCCAGCAGTAACAGCCAAGAAGATCATAAAGAGATGCTTTCCAGGTCTGAGCCTGGATATGTTCGTCAAGGTTGAGAACGTAAAGAAGTTGGTTAGCTTCTACCGAACTAGCTACTACTTAAAAACCACGGATAACACGGTACTGCTTGCGATCCACACCGACCCTGCAAGTTCTTTCGGCAGTCGCTTACTTCTCCAGGTGCATGGCCTAGCGTTCTCTGATAGCGCATTGAACGCTTTGAGGCCCCTGGACATTTCCCAACTGTTCCAGGGAGCATCAACCCTGGAGGGCAGAATAACGAGCCTGGACGCTTACATTGACGATTACGCAGGAGTAACGCCACTGGATCAGGTCTATAGCATGAGTACCCCGACCAGATACCGGAAGTACATCCGCAGCAGCTTAGTAAAGGATCACAAGGGAAAAAGAACAGTACCCAACCAGTTTGATACGACCATCTACTATGGTCTGAGAAGTCCAGGCAGCAATAAAAATGTTCTGTACTTAAAGCACCTATCACCACACCAGGGAGTTTACACGCCTGAAAACAAGCTCAAGTATTCCTGGATCAGGTGGGAACTTCGATTGAGGGGAACGACTGCCAAGGCAGAAGGCAGCAAGCTACTCCTGGCAGACCCTGACCACTTAGGCGCAACCGTCTCCGATGTATTCTCCAGGCACTTCAACTTTGTTGAACCGACCAACAACAGAATAAGCAGATGTCCATTGCAGCAGTGGTGGTGGCAACTCCTGGAGGAGGCTAAAAAATCATCCTCTTAGAATACTATGCCTTCACTTACCACCAACAACCCTCAAACCCTTTGCCAATAAGCGTTTATAACCATTAACCAGGAGAAGACAAAACCATGAAATCAATCCCTAAATCAGATCTATACCAAGTTGTAAAAACATCACTAATCAGCCTATCAACCGATGATTTATATGAACTGCACGATATCATTGCAACTGTGATTGAATACCGTAGCCACTACGGAAGGCCATAATCATGACAACCTTCCAATCAATTGACCCCGAAACAACAGCCGTGAAAATCACCCGCCGTAACGGCGAATCAATTTCGTATTTACTGGACTCAGATATTGCATGGTTATTTCAACAGGCCGGTTTACCCCTGTATGTAAAAACCAATAAATACGGGCATTATCTAGTCACAAAATCCTTAACCTCAAAAAATGTAGGTGTCCACCGCCTATTTATTGAAGAGGACTATGACCCAAAAACTCATGTAGTCCATCACGTATCAGGTGACTGCACTGACTCCAGATCTTGCAACCTACAGCTAGTTACCCGATCAGAACATAGAAAACTACATCTCGCCCTACGCAAGTCCAGACAGGAGGCCAGCCAATGAAATTTGAAAATGATCCCTACCACGTTCAACGGGAGCTAGAAGTAATTCAAGCACTAATGACCATAACCCGTAGCCTATCAGTCAGCTACGAAGAGCTTTGCAGATCC
>JBGSQR010000455.1:0-3896 GCA_041737975.1 Geobacterales bacterium
CCGCCACTGATATGTATTCCCACAACAGCCGGAACATCTGCAGATGTATCCCAGTTTGCCATAATCAATAACACTACAGATCAAGTAAAAATGGCTATAATCAGTAAATCCACCGTACCTGATGTCGCATTGATTGACCCTCAGACGACAACCACCATGAATGCATACATGACTGCCTGCACAGGTATGGATGCATTGGTTCATGCCATTGAAGCCTATGTTTCCAACGCAAGTTCTCCATTAACAGACTTGCATGCGCTTCAGGCCATCAAACTAATATCTGCAAATCTTTTGACTGCAGTCAACCAACCTGAAAATATGGAAGCCCGCAATTGCATGATGCTGGCCAGCCTCGAAGCCGGCCTGGCATTCTCCAATGCCAGTCTTGGTGCTATCCACGCTATGGCTCACAGTCTGGGAGGGCTTCTTGACCTGCCTCACGGAGAGTGCAACGCACTGTTACTTGAGCATGTTATCAGATATAACTTCCAATACGCTTCGAAACAATATATAGAAATTTCAAAAGCATTGGGCAATGATTCTGAAGGATTGCAGCCTTCTGAATGTCTTGATCTGCTAGTGGAGACAATCAGGACAATGCGAATAGAGGCCGGAATTACACGGTCATTAAAAACTGCAGGCGTTACAGCAGAGACAATTCCGACACTTGCCAAAAAAGCAATGAAAGATGCCTGCATGGTAACAAATCCCCGAAGGCCTACTTTGAGTGAAATTGAGCTTATATATGAAAATGCCGCCAGACATTGAAGAAGATTGGGAGAGCAAGCGAGAGCAGATTATTGGCTTAGGTGAGCATTCTGCCCGCAAAAGTTACTACCCGGAACTGCAACAAAAACTGCGCGAACTTGAGCACACCAAGTCGACCCTGGCTGCTGCCAACAAACAGCTGCAGTCTGTACTAGATGCAGCCTCCGAAGTATCCATCATTGCCACTGATCACAAGGGCATTATTACCATCTTTAACAAGGGCTCCGAAAAAATGCTCGGCTACTCGGCTGAGGAAATTATCGGCAAACAAACACCACTGTTATTCCACTCAGCCCTGGAAGTTAGCGACAGAGGCCAGGAACTGAGTAAAAAACTTCATAAACAACTAAATGGATTTGATGCGATTGTTGAGCAGGCAAAACGTGTCGGCTCAGAAACACGCGAGTGGAAATACATTCGCAAGGATGGCACACAGCTGCTTGTATCGCTGACCATCACAGTAATACACTCGGAAACATTCGAGATCAGTGGTTTTCTTGGAATTGGCACCAACATCACTGAACAGAAAAACCTTGAAACAAAACTGCTGCAGTCTCAGAAAATGGAATCTATCGGACAACTGGCAGGTGGATTGGCCCATGATTTCAACAATGTACTAACAATTATAACCGGTTTTTCCAGTCTGCTGCAGATGAAGCTGAAGTTGAAACCTGATCAGCCGGAAGCAGACATGCTGGGCAATATCATAACCGCATCACAAAGGGCCGCCAGCCTAACCAGCAGCCTTCTGACGTTTAGCCGCAAGCAGGTGATGGTCAAACACTGCTACGATCTCAACACTATAATTTCAGATGTGGGTAAACTGCTTTCCAAGCTAATTGGAGAGGACGTTCATCTTGAGATATCACATACGGATGAACCACTGCCGGTCCTTGTTGATAGCGGACAGATAGAACAGGTAATGCTTAACATGGCTACTAATGCCAGGGATGCCATGCCACAGGGCGGAACTTTAATCATTAAAACATCGCTTCAGAATATTGATGAGCACTTTGTCCAAAGACATGGCTACTGTGAACCGGGCCAATACGCAATTATAACCATCTCCGACTCCGGAAGAGGAATGTCATCAGAAACCAGAAAAAAGGTATTCGAACCTTTTTTTACTACCAAAGATGTGGGCAAAGGTACTGGACTTGGTTTGTCAATGGTCTATGGAATTATCCAACAACACAATGGGCATATAAATGTCTACAGCGAGATCGGCATAGGTACAACTTTCCAGATCTACCTTCCGATCGTTGAGGACAATGACGAACTTGACAATGTAAACCAGGAAAACAGAATTATTCCGGGTGGGGACGAGACAATCCTGGTTGCTGAAGATGAACCAACCGTAAGGTTGTTGATGGAAAACATTCTCAAAGAGTCAGGTTATGCCGTTATTCTGGCCGAAAATGGACAGGATGCCATCGATAAATTCAAAAACAACATAGAACAGATAAAACTGGTTATTCTGGATATGATCATGCCTGTGAAAAGCGGTAAAATAGCACTTGAAGAGATTCAACAGCTGCAGCCGGATGTAAAGGCCTTATTTTGTAGTGGATATGCCCCGGACGTCATTCATCCTCAGGGTACATTGAATGGCGACTTTGACTTCCTGATTAAACCGATCAAGCCGACTGACCTGCTCTTTAAAATCAGAGAGCTGCTTGACAGGAAAATTAACACCCAGCTGTGATTTTACATACCTTTAAACAACTCAATCTGACACATAATTATTTACTGAGTATTCATCTGCAACAAGAATAGACTTATAGCTGTTGCACAACACTTAATCTATGTGATAATTAATTCCTATGACAAATGAAAAAGTACTTCCTTTCCTCGAACATCTTGTTGAACTTCGCAAACGACTGATCATCATAGTTTTTGCCGTTATTGTCGGCATGGGCGTTGCCTGGAATTTCTCAACCGATCTTCTTGGTTTCATCGAAAAGCCCCTAACCGGTAAAACCTACCTAACTGATGTAAAAAAGTCCGTTTACCTTGAAGTCAAAAAACTCGCACCTGCCCTTTATGAACGCTACAAGCTGGATCAGGAAGTTAATGCACCGGAAAAAAAACGTCCTCTGAACTACAGCGCTCCGCTGGAACCTTTTTTCGTTCAATGCAAAATTTCCATGCTGGCCGGCTTTATCCTGGTGTTACCCATAGTCTTCCATCAAATCTGGCTTTTCATCGCCCCTGGACTTACCCGCAACGAGAAACGCCTGGTAGTACCTTTTGTAACCGCTGCATCAATAACCTTCTGTGTTGGTGCCATGTTCTTTCTGGTCATAATCTGGCCGGTAATCATCAATTTTTCCCTATCCTATGAAGCAGAAGGCCTGCAGAGCTGGTTCAATATCAGCCTTTATGTAAACTTCTGTCTGCGGCTGATTCTGCTTTTCGGACTGATCTTTGAACTACCTGTGTTGACACTACTGCTGGCAAGGCTTGGCATTGTAAGTTACCAGATGCTGGCCCCAAACCGTAAATATGCCCTGCTGGCCAGTTCCATTGTAGCGGCCTTCCATGCTGACCTGATTACAATGTTTGTGGTCATGATTCCGCTCTACCTGATGTATGAAATTAGCGTCTGGGTCGCTCTGATCTTCGGCAAGAAGAAGAAGGTTGAAGCTGAGGCTGAGGTTTAACAAAGCGCCTTTCAATCTTGACCATAATTGAATCTCTACCTTAACCTGGCATCCACCGGAGGCTTCAATGTCTAAAAAGATTGCAATTTTAACCGGGGGCGGCGACTGCCCTGGGTTGAACGCTGTTATCAGAGGTGTTGTCAAGAGCGCCATCATCCGTCACAACTGGGAAGTTATCGGAATTGAAGACGGTTTTGACGGCCTGCTGGATTTAAGCAAATGTAAACCGTTGACCCTGAAATGTGTCAGTGGAATCCTCCCCCGTGGCGGGACCATTCTTGGAACTACCAATCGCGGCAACCCCTTCTCCTACCCGGTTGAACAAGATGGTAAATGTGTTCATATCGACTGCTCTCAGCAGGTCATTAAAAATATTCACAGCATGGGAATTGACGCTGTAATTGCAGTAGGTGGCGAAGGATCTCTTAAAATTGCCCTGGATCTCGCCAAAATGGGCATCAATGT
>JBGSQR010000472.1:0-6302 GCA_041737975.1 Geobacterales bacterium
ATTCAACAGCAACCAAATTTTCAAAACTAACCTATATCGATGTTCTGAATATGGGACTTCAGGTGATGGATGCAACCGCCACCTCACTCTGTATGGACAATAAACTGCCAATTATCATCTTTGATCTGACGACTGAAGGTAATATCAAAAAAGTTATCAACGGCGAAGAGATCGGCACAATCGTACAAGGAGAATAAATATGGCTAAATCAATTATTATTGACATGAAATCACACATGGAAAAAACGCTGAATGTCTTGAAGAATGAATTTCAAAAGATTCGTACCGGACGTGCCAGCACCGGCATCCTGGATAGTATCAAAGTTGATTATTACGGTAACCTTTCCACTCTCAGCCAGGTGGCAACTTTGGCTGTTCCGGAAGCGCGTACCATTACAATAGCTCCATGGGAGCCAAAGATAATTCCGGCAATTGAAAAAGCCATCCTCAATTCCAATATTGGTCTGACCCCATCAAACGATGGACGCACAATCCGCCTTAACCTGCCACCACTTACAGAAGAGCGTCGTAAGGAGATCGTAAAAGATCTCAAGAAAAAAGCTGAGGACGACAAAATTGCCCTGAGAAACATCCGTCGCGATGCAATTGATAAACTCAAAAAAATGGAAAAAGATAAAGGTATTACAGAAGATGAATTGAAAAAATTTGAAAAAGAAGTTCAGGACACAACCAAATCATTTGAACTTAAAATTGATGAAACAGTTGCCCACAAAGAAAAAGAGGTCATGGAAGTTTAATGCATCCACTCGACCCAAACAAATTACCTGAGCACCTTGCCATCATCATGGATGGCAATGGTCGCTGGGCTCAACAACGCATGCTCAAACGTGTAGTAGGTCATCAACGTGGTGCCGAGACAGTAAACATGGTTGTAGAACAATCGTGGCAACTGGGCATCAAATACTTGACCCTGTTTGCCTTCTCATCTGAAAACTGGTCCAGGCCTGCCATTGAAGTTCGTGCGTTGATGACACTTCTGAAGAAATATATTCAGAAAGAAACTGCACGTATGATGCGTAAAAATATACGCTACAATGTCATCGGCAAACGGAGTGATCTACCGGATGATGTCAACCAGACGCTTGATTCCGCCATCAGTGAAACTGCCGGCAACACCGGCATGGTTTTGACACTTGCCCTCTCCTATGGTGGTAGACAGGAACTGTGCATGGCCGCAACCAAAGTCACCAAGGACGTAATTGCGGGCAAGCTGTCAGCAGATGACATAACGACAGACATTTTTGAAACCTACCTGGACACCGGTGGACTTCCTGACCCGGACTTTTTGATTCGCACTAGCGGTGAAATGCGCATCAGCAACTTTTTGTTGTGGCAGCTGGCCTACACGGAATTGTACTTTACTGAAACCAACTGGCCAGATTTCACAATCAATGAATTCCACAAGGCGCTGCTGGACTACCAGTCACGTGAACGTCGTTTTGGTAAAACCAGTGATCAGATATTAAAAACGAATCAGCTTTAAATTGTTTAGATTAATTCCACTTCGCAAGAGGGATAAACCATTAAACGACTGTTAACCGCCCTAGTCCTGCTGCCGATCGTTGCCTTGACAATTATTAAGGGGAGTGTATTTCATTTTGCGATTCTGCTTGGAATATGCACATTCATCGGTATTCGTGAATTCTACAATATGTCCATGCCTGACAGGGTAATTGACTCCTGGCTTGCAGCTATCTGCGGTACCACCTTGATCTTTATACCTCTGCTTGGTGACAATCGCCTTCTTCTTGGAACAATTGCCTTTCTATTCCTTGCTTTTGCTCTGCACTTCCTGTTTCATCTGAATGACATTACCAAAGCCGCCCAGGAAGTCGCCTACGCCACTTTGGCATTTGTCTATATTCCTTTCTTGCTAATGCACCTGATCATGCTCCGTCAGACGCCTTATGGTGTTCAATGGCTGATCGTCATCATGCTAATTGTCATGACTAATGACTCGACCGCCTACTACTGCGGCAGTGCATTTGGCAAACACCGTCTTTATCCGGCAGTTAGCCCCAAAAAGAGTATTGAAGGTGCCATTGGTGGCCTGTTTGGCAGTATTGGCGGAACTATGCTGGCCAAATACACTTTCTTTCCGCAACTGACCCTCACGGATGCCCTGATCACCGCCATAGTCATCGGCATTATCGGCCAGACCGGTGACCTGTTTGAATCACTTCTCAAGCGCAGCTTTGGTGTAAAAGATTCGGGGACAATTATTCCCGGGCATGGCGGTGTTCTTGATCGACTGGACAGCATTATCTTTGCTGCACCGGTAACCTATTATTATGCAATCTACATTTTCAAGGGATAAGTGATATATGAAGAATCTATCCATACTCGGTTCTACCGGCTCAATAGGCGTCAGCACTCTTGAGATAGTGGCAGCTCACCCAGAGCGTTTTCGCGTAATAGCCCTAACTGCCGGTAAAAATATTGAACTTCTGACTAAACAGATTAGACAGTTTTCACCACGTATTGCTGCAGTAGCATCCGAGTCCGACGTACCACGTCTGAAAGAACTGTGTGCCGGCATTGATGTGGAAATCGTCGGTGGTGTTGCAGGTCTTATAAAAGCAGCTACTGCAGAAGAAACTGAAATGGTTGTTGCAGCAATTGTGGGAGCAGCCGGGCTTGTTCCAACAGCTGCTGCCATTCAGGCCGGTAAGGACATTGCCCTGGCCAACAAGGAAACACTTGTAACAGCCGGACACCTTTTCATGGAAATGGTTGAAAAATACGGAGTCAAACTCTATCCTGTCGACAGCGAGCATAGCGCTGTTTTCCAATCCATGGAGGGGCATCGCAACGAGGATATCAACAAAATTATCCTGACCGCTTCCGGCGGTCCTTTCCTGAATACCCCAACTGATCAACTGGCCAATGTTACGGTTCGTGACGCTTTGAATCACCCAAACTGGAGTATGGGCAAAAAGATCAGCATCGATTCAGCCACCATGATGAATAAAGGGCTGGAAGTGATTGAAGCTCGTTGGCTGTTTGACGCACCGCTGGACAAAATTGATGTCAACATCCATCCGCAGAGCATTATCCACTCCATGGTTGATTACGTTGATGGCTGTGTGATCGCCCAGCTCGGCACACCGGATATGAAGGCTCCCATTGCCTATGCCCTCTCCTACCCTGAGCGTATCGCTTCCGGTATTCAGCCGCTTGACCTGACTACTCTGTCCGGCCTGACTTTCTTCAAGCCTGACCTGGAAAAATTCCGCTGTCTCTCGCTGGCCTACCGTGCGCTAAACGAAGGCGAAAGCATGCCGGCGGTTATGAACGCCGCCAATGAAAGTGCTGTAGAGAAATTTCTGGATGGTAAAATCGGATTCATGCAGATAGCACAGATTATTGAACGCACCATGGATGCCCACAAAGCCCATGATCTTAAATCTATTGATGAGGTTCTCAAGGCCGACCAGTGGGGACGCGAAACGGCGCTTGAAATCTGCGGGAGTTTAACTAACTGATATGACACTTTTTTATGCGATCATAGCACTCGGAATACTGATATTTGTCCACGAACTGGGACATTTCCTTGTAGCCAAGCTTTTCAAAGTCAAAGTCGAGAAGTTTTCACTCGGTTTTGGTCCGAAAGTTTACAGTAAGCAGATCGGTGAGACGGAATATATGCTGTCAGCCTTTCCGCTGGGTGGATTTGTAAAGCTCTTTGGTGAGGGCGGAATTATTGAAGGTGGTAATGACGACAAGTCAAAAGGGGAACTCGCTGAAGGAGTAGTCCGGCTACCGGATGAGTTCACTGAAGAAGAGAAAAGTCGCTCCTTTGCCCACCGCCCGCCATTGGCCAGGATTGCCATAGTCATGGCTGGTCCGGTCTTTAATCTGGTCTTTGCCTGGCTGGCCTTTATTGTTTTATCCATGACAGGTGTACCGACCCTGACTGCAAAAATCGGCGAAGTCCCTAACGACAAACCAGCCTTCAGAGCCGGGATTCAAAAGGGTGACGTCATCAAGGTCATCAATGGCAAACCTGTTACCCGCTGGGACGAAATTGCAGCACTGATTTCCGGCAGCAAAGGGCAACCGATCAGCCTGACTGTCAAGCGCGATAACCAGGAACTTGCTTTCAACATAACTCCGGAAGCACGGGTCAGTAAAAACCTGTTCGGCGAAGATGTAAAAGGTTTCGCCATTGGTGTTGCTTCTGCCGGAGAGATTGTTACTGAGTATTTCGGCCCCATAGATGCTGTCGTCAAAGGCACAACCCAGACCGCTACAGTAATCGAACTAACGGTCATGTCTCTCGTTAAACTAATTCAGCGTGTAGTACCGCTGGATACGGTGGGCGGCCCGATCATGATTGTCAAAATGGCTGGAGAACAGGCTGCTGCTGGTGCTTCCAGCTTCCTGGCCTTTATGGCACTGCTATCCATTAACCTGGGCATCCTGAACCTGCTGCCGGTGCCTGTACTTGACGGCGGTCACCTGGTTTTCTACTTCTGGGAACTGATCACCGGCAAACCGGTCAGTCAGAAAATCCGTGAATACGGTCAACAGATCGGAATGGCTCTGTTGCTCGGCCTGATGGTGTTGGCATTCTACAATGATATTGTCAGGTATTTCACTGGCCAGGGTTAAACGGTTGGTGCTTTAAAAATGTTATAAAATTCGGGGCGGCCACAGAGCCGCCCTTTTTCTTTCCGAACAAACGCAGCTGGTTCTAGGGAGTTGACTGATAACAACAGAGCGATCCGGCTTGATTTTCTGCCTCTTTCACGTTAAGTTACAAACCGCTTCACATCCCGTATATTCAGCAATGAAAGAAAACATAAATGCGCATTTTAAGTGTAGATACATCCAACCCGCTGGCCAGCGTAGCCGTTACCGTAGCTGAAAAAGTACTGGTTGAAACCGTTTTCAATACTGACCGCACCCTTTCAGCCAGACTAATCCCCGAAATCGAGCGTCTGCTGACCATCGCCGGCTTAACGATTGACGATATTGACCTGTTTGCCTGTTCCATCGGCCCCGGTTCCTTTACCGGAGTCCGCGCCGGGGTGGCAACAGTTCAAGGCCTGGCCCTGGCCACCGGTAAACCATGTGTCGGCTTCTCCACACTGGCCCTGCTGGCCAGCAACCTGCCACTGGCCGCCTACCCTGTCTGCTCACTGCTGGATGCCCGCAAAAGCGAAATCTACGGCGCACTGTTCGACTGTTCCGGTTCAGCTCCGCAAACAATCATCAATGACTGTGTCATGCCACCAGAAACGTTTTTGGAACTGATTATGAAGTCTGTGGACCAGCCGGTAATCTTTTGTGGTGACGGTGCTGTTCGGTATAAAGAGGTTATTGAAGAAAAAATGGGAACAAAGGCCATCTTTGCGCCATTCACCCACAATGCGGTCCATGCGGCAAACGGTGCAGTGCTGGCTATGGAAGAATACAAGGCGGGGAAAGCGATAAAACCGGCGCAACTGCTGCCGGTTTACCTGAGGGCATCGGAAGCGGAATATGCGAAGATGAACAAGCAGGCAGAGCTGCGGGGTAAATAGCCGAACGACAAGCCTACTCAAACTGTTTCTTAAACTCCTCCATCATCTGTCGAAGCTCCGCTACCTCACTCTGCAGCGCTGCCACTTCAGCTTCCAGTTTTACAATTCGGTCATTCTCCGCCGTCACCCTCACTCTGGCCGCTTCTGGCGCAGTAGTACGCTCTTCAACAGAGACATCTGGCAGACCGGAAAACAGCTGAGCATAGCGCCCCTCCTTCCTCCCCGGCTGGCGCGGTAGCAGTGCAATCAGAGGCTTTTCCCGCTGGATCAATTCCTGCAGCACCTCTTCCACCGCAGCCAGATCACCAAAGGAATGCATTCTCTCCCCCCGTGTACGCAACTCACCAACGGTCTGCGGCCCACGCACCAACAGTTCACAAAGAACTGCCTGCTCAGCCGGCATCAGCCCTAGTTTTTCCGCCATCAGATGACGATATTTGGGCACCCGCCCACCATCAGCCGAAAGCACCACCAGCTGTTTGAAGCGCAGTGAATCCAGCGCCCGCACCACCTCTTCCTCGCTCAATCCCATCACCGGATCACGGTTGGATTTCTGATTACAGGCATTGGTCAGGGAATTCAGTGAAAGCGGGTAGTATTCCGGTGTGGTCAGCTCTTTTTCGATCAGGCTGCCCAGTACCCGTACTTCAATATCATTCAGTGTTATATCCATTATTGGCCTCGTTGTAAGTCATTATCTGTTGTTAGCTGTCGCTATTGGGTTAATTCTATAGCCAACGACGATTTCATGCAA
>JBGSQR010000517.1:0-2389 GCA_041737975.1 Geobacterales bacterium
TTACCGATAACCCAGTCAGCACGCTCCATGGCCTTGACAATCAGCCCCTTTTCCAGTGCTTCCATATCAAGTCCATCAGGCGGCAGGTCAAAGGGAATGCCGCCTGCGAAAAGCGATGTGGATGTAATCTCAGACGAAAGATCTGTCGGCTCAATGTAGTTGCTCTCTGCCATCAGTACCGAGCGTTCAATGACTGACTCCAGCTGCCGCACATTGCCGGGCCAGGCATAATTCATCAGCAGCTTCAAAGCGGGGCGCGCAATACCGTCGACCTTGATGCCGGTGGCCTGGCTGTATTTTTTCACAAAAAACTCAGCCAGTGTTTTCACATCATTGCCCCGCTCACGCAGCGGCGGCAGGTTGATGCGAATTACATTCAGTCGGTAGAACAGGTCTTCACGGAAGCCGCCACGCCTGATCTCCTGTTCCAGCTCCTTGTTTGTGGCAGAAACAATTCGCACATCCAGCGGTACATTGACCTTGCCGCCAACCCGGCGGATCTCTTTCTCCTGGATCGCCCGCAGCAATTTGGCCTGCATGGACACATTCATCTCGCCGATCTCATCCAGAAAAACCGTGCCGCCATTGGCAGCCTCGAACACGCCGATTTCTTTGGCACTGGCTCCTGTAAAGCTCCCTTTTTCATGGCCGAACAGTTCGCTTTCAATCAGTGTATCAGGAATTGCTGCGCAGTTGATTGCCATGAAGGGCTTATCGCGGCGCGGGCTGCCGTCATGGATGGCCTTGGCAATCAGCTCCTTGCCGGTGCCCGACTCTCCAACAATCAGGACGGTTGAAGTGGTGGCTGCAATCTTTGCCACAACCCTGAAGACCTCGCGCATCTTGGGATGCTCGCCAATCATATTCGGAATCGTCTGGATCGATTCAACCCGTTTCTGCAACACCCTGTTCTCACGCATCAGGTTAATGCGTTCAAAAGCGCGCTTCAGAGTCAGCAGCAGATTGTCCCGCTCCAGCGGTTTTTCCAGATAATCGAAGGCACCCTTCTTGATCGCTTCAACCGCCGAATCTATCGTACCGTGGGCAGTCATCATGATGATGCACTGTTGCGGGTCGTCTCCCAGAACTTTTTCCAGCAGGTCCAGGCCACTCAGCCCCTGCATTTTCAAGTCCGTCAGAATCAGGTCAAACTCGCGCTTTTCCAGTTGCTCCAGCGCTTCTCTTACACCGGGTACATCAACAATATCGTACCCTTCTTTATTCAAAATGGCATTCAGGATTTCCCGCTGCCCTTTTTCATCATCCACAATCAGAATTGTGCCGATTTTAAGCGGTTTACTCATGGTTCCTGCCTTTATCTTGTAGTTTAGCGATCAAACTGAACCGCTTTCATTTTCAGTTTTTACAGGCTCCAGCGGAAGCATCACCGTAATGGTCGTCCCCTGGCCTAGTTGACTTTCAACCAGGATTTCTCCGTTATGTTCTTTGATGATCCGTTCGGTTATTGCCAAACCCAGCCCGATACCCACATCCTTGGTAGTAAAATATGGCTGGAAGATCTTACTGATATCCTCTTCACGAATACCGGTTCCATGATCGGAAAAGGTCAGAATGGTCTGCTGTTTTTCCTTATCAAGCTTTGCCCCAAGACTTACGACTCCGCCATCCGCCATGGCCTGGGCTGCATTGCTGACAAAATTCAGAATACAGTTACGCAACAGTTCCTGATCGACCCAGAGCGGCGGAAGAGAAGAATCTATATTGATTTCGACCGTGATACGCTGTTCTGCCAGCCGGTCATGAAGTACAGGCAGTACCTTTGCCAGCAGCTCCGAATAATCAATCTGCGTACGTCTCAATTTAAGCGGCCTGCCGTAGTTCATGAAGTTAAGCACCATGTAGTTGGCGCGGCGCACCTCTTCTTTGATCTTGTCGGTCAGTTCACAGAGTTCTGCTCTTTTATCACCGCTGTTGGGCAGCATTTCTGTTTTTAGATGATCTATGGCCAGACTGATGTAGTTGAGCGGGTTACGGATTTCATGGGCAATACCGGAAGCCAACTGCCCGACCCTGGAAAGGTGCTCGGCTTCATAGAGCCTTTTCTCCAGCGCCTCGCGCTCTCGCAACTTCTCAACCATGTTATTGAATCCCTGGGACAGCTCTCCGATTTCATCATTGCTGTCTACCGGAATGGTGACGGACAGATCCCCGGCAGAAATACGTTTAAAATAATCCACCAGATTGTGGATCGGCTCCGTATAACGCCGCGCAAGAAAGATCGTCAGGGCGATGCCAACCGTAAAGACCATGCCGGTGGCAAACAAACGACGGATAAAATTGGCATGCTGCAGGTCACGTATGTTATCCAGCAGCATATTGATCTGTACATATCCCAGGTGTTCATCACCAACAATTACCGGCACAAGCA
>JBGSQR010000552.1:0-8810 GCA_041737975.1 Geobacterales bacterium
GCACAAACCGGATTGGCAAGAGAAGCCATGTTGTGTGGACTGCTTGGTATAAATGCCAATCGACTTGATGAAATCTTATGCGATGACCTGCTCTGGGACAGCTGGCTGGAGCGATTCAGGGAGCTGTCCGATGCCTTCCATTATGGCGGCGTAGTCTCAATGTCAACCTGCTTGTTGGATAAATGTGGAGCCCGACAGTTTCTACTGTCTCAATTAGATGGAGAACGCCGTCTGACCAACCTGCTTCATTGTGTAGAACTTGTTCACAATCAAGCACTGGAATCAGGTTCCGGTATAGAGCGCTTGGTTGTCTGGCTTGAAAAACGAATATGTTTGCCTCAGGAAGACGAAACTACACTTCTTCGCCTTGAATCCGATGACGAAGCGGTTAAGATTTCTACCATCCATGCCAGCAAAGGTCTTCAATACCCAGTTGTTTTCCTTCCTTTTGCCTGGGATGCCACCTCAAAACCACCTGACAAGGTCATCTTCCATGATGAAAACCAAACCTTGACTCTTGATCTTGGATCGGAACAGTTTCAGGTTAACCGTCAAAAGAGTTTTGCCGAGCAGGATGCCGAGTCAATGAGATTGCTTTATGTTGCCATGACCAGGGCAGAATTCCGCTGTTATATTGTCTGGGGAGCAATCAGCCAGGCAGATGCGTCACCGCTGTATAGACTGATACATGGCAAAACAGAAAAATTATTTAAAGATTATAGTTACAGCGACATTTTAGCCGACCTCGGTAAAATCTCACAACATGCACCTGGAATTGTAGTAAAGCTGATTGATCTGAATGAACAGGCCGGCTCCAACCTCCAACCGACGGAAATGGGTCCTAAACTTGTTTGCAGAGAATTTAAAGGCGAGATACGTAAAGACTGGCATATTTCCAGTTTCAGTTCCATTTCAGGTGGGCACGAAAAACAGATTCAGCCCAAAGATCTTGATATATCAAATTCCAACACCAGTATTTTTCAGCAAGAGCAGAGCGTCTCTACAGGTACACTGTCCATTTTCAGTTTTCCTCGCGGACCAGAAGCCGGAACATGCTTGCATGAACTGTTCGAAAAACTGGATTTCTGCAATATTTCTTTCGAAGCTATTGAAGTCCAAGCAAAAAACTGTCTGTTGCGAAACGGGTACGATCCTCTATGGCTTCCAGTTATCACCAATATGACTATGGAAGTTGTTTGCGCCCCGTTGCAAATTGAAGATGACTATGACTTTTCTCTTAGCCAGCTAAAACCTGGTTCGTGGTTAACTGAAATGGAATTTATTTTACCTTTGAAAGTTTTAAATTCTTCGTGTCTGAAAGAACTTTTTTCCGGGCAACTCAACCCTTTGAAACACACTAATTTTGCAGATTTAATTTCTTCTTTACGTATTCAGGAAACCAGAGGGATGCTGCTTGGATTTATTGACATGATCTTTGAGCACAACGGCAGATACTACATTATCGACTGGAAATCAAATCATCTCGGCAACAGCATCGAAGATTACGGACAAGATAATCTCAGCCGCTCAATGACCGAACACGCCTATATTCTTCAATATCATCTCTACGCACTTGCACTTGACCGCCTGCTGGCTCAAAAAATACCGGATTATGATTATCAAAAACATTTTGGCGGCATTGTATATATCTTTCTACGGGGTGTTTCTTCCAAATTTAATGGTTCAGGAGTCTATATTGACAAACCAACAGTTGATTTCATAAAACGCGCCAACATTTTTTTACTTGATGCAGGATCGGATGGCTAACGGCCTACAATGATCTTTACAAAATCACTACAGAAAAGCAAATTTATGGTATTATTAAAACAAGTAGCGATCAGGTTTTTAATGTATAGATACAAGTTACTTTTAGGAAAGTAATTTCACTGACATACTCAATCACAGGGGGATTAAATGAGCAAAAGCAATGAAGATAAAGATGTCTTAAACCTGCCTGTAAATTACCAGCGTTTTCACTCTGAATGTCTGCAACTTCTACCTGCTAAACGAATCTATTGTGATCCACTAAGAACACTTGCTTTTGGAACGGATGCCAGCGTTTATCGACTAATTCCCAAAATGGTAATTAAAGTTCTGACAAGCGATGAGGTGTCACACCTCCTGAAAATTGCCGCCACAAATCATGTTCCGGTTACCTTTCGTGCTGCAGGAACCAGCCTGTCAGGCCAGGCTGTTTCAGATTCTGTACTGCTAGTGCTGGCCGGCGGGTGGGGTAAATATTCCGTAAGTAATAATGGAGAGAGCATCTCATTGGAACCGGGCATTCTGGGTTCGGAAGCCAATGCCTACCTGAAAGCCTATTCCCGTAAAATCGGCCCGGACCCTGCTTCAATAAATCATGCCATGATCGGTGGTATAGCCGCCAACAATGCCAGCGGAATGTGTTGCGGTACAACTGATAACTGCTACAAAACCTTGACCGACATGAAAATTATCTTTCATGACGGTACCCTGCTCGACACAGCGGATAAATCCTCTCGAGCAGAATTTGAAAACAGCCACCGGCAATTGCTGGATTCAATAGTACGCATGAGGGATGAAATTGCTGCCGATCCAGGCTTATCCGAACTGATTGCTCACAAATTCAAGATCAAAAACACAACCGGATACGGCATCAACGCTTTTATTGATCACTCCGACCCTTTTGATATCATCAAGCATCTTATGATAGGCTCAGAAGGGACACTTGGTTTCATTGCAGAAACCACCTTCAGAACTATCATCGACCATGTTCACAAATCCTCGGCGCTGATCTTTTTCCCGGATATGGAAAGCGCCTGTCATGCGGTTATGAAGCTGGACCGGGAAACCGTATCTGCTGCAGAACTTATGGACAGACTTTCTCTCAAAGCTGTTGAGGAAAAACCAGGCATGCCAGGATACCTGAAAACACTCAGCGAAAATGTCACTTCACTGCTTGTTGAGATCAGGGGAGAAAGCCATGAACAGCTTGAGCAGAAAACCAATCAGGTAAAAAAACTGTTAAGCGATATACCAAAGCTTTTCCCCATAACCTTTACGGAGAAAAAAGAGGAATTTGAAGCGCTCTGGAATATCCGAAAAGGGCTGTTCCCGGCAGTTGGAAATGTAAGACGTATCGGTACATCCGTAATTATCGAAGACGTAGCTTTTCCGCTTGAAAGACTGTCAGACGCTACCCTGGAGTTACGAAGCATAATGATCAAACATGGCTACGGCGATGCCATAATTTTTGGTCATGCACTGGATGGCAATCTGCACTTTGTATTAACTCCTGACTTCACCAAAAAAGAAGAGGTTGATCAGTACGAGAACTTCATGCAGGAAGTCTGTAAAATGGTTGTCAACACCTACAGTGGGTCATTAAAGGCTGAGCATGGCACAGGGCGCAATATGGCCCCTTTTGTGGAGCTTGAATGGGGAGCAAAGGCATATAAATTGATGAATCAAATCAAAAATACTTTTGACCCGAACAACCTTTTGAACCCTGGTGTCATCATCAACAAAAACCCGGCTGTTTATCTGGAAAATCTAAAACCGATGCCTCAGGCGGATGACATAATTGATAAATGTATAGAATGCGGTTTTTGTGAGACAAATTGCCCATCGAAAAACCTGACATCGACCCCTAGGCAGAGGATTACATCGCAACGTAAAATTGCTGAACTAAGGCGTTCCGGCAGTGATCCTGAGATGTTAAAACGCATGGAAGAAGATTATGACTACTGGGGTGAAGCAACCTGTGCAGCTGATGGACTCTGTGCAACCACCTGCCCTGTTTCCATTAACACCGGTGAATTCACAAAGAATTTCCGATTCAGAGGTCATGGCGAACAGGCTAATGCAGCTGCCAATTTCATTGCCAGGAATTTTTCCGGCGTCACTGCGGTTGTTAAAACCGGACTGACTCTGGCTGATTTCATGCACCGAATGGTTGGCACCAAAATCATGCTGAAAGTGACTGGCGGTGCGCGCAAGATGTCAGACAACAAGATACCGCTCTGGACCCAGTGGATGCCACAGCGCGGCCATTCTCCATGTTTCTCCGGTCCTGCAGTTACGGCAAAAGCACCCAAGGTTGTTTACTTCCCGAGCTGTTCAAGCAGAATTATGGGGCCTGCTGCCAGTGACCCTGATCAGCGGCCACTTAACGAAGCCGTATTATCTGTACTGAAAAAAGCGGGCTATGAGGTCATACTGCCTGAAAATATGGAACAACTTTGTTGTGGAATGGCATTCAATAGTAAGGGCTTTTTTGAAGCCGCAGAAAACAAAAGCAAAGAGCTGGAAAAGGTTCTGCTGGAGTGTAGCAGCAATGGCCTCTATCCGGTACTATGCGATACCAGCCCATGTCTTTACCATATGCGGTTAAATCTTGATAAACGTCTGTCTTTGTATGAGCCGGTTGAGTTTATCCATGACTTCCTTATGGAACGTCTGTTATTCAATAAAAAACCTGAGACAGTTGCAATTCACGTCACCTGTAGCTCTACAAAGATGTTACTGACGGAAAAATTTAAAACTGTTGCCTCAGCATGTGCAGAAAAACTGATACTTCCCTCCAAAGTTACCTGCTGTGGCTTTGCCGGCAGTAAGGGTTTCGACACACCTGAGCTTACAGAAGCAGCGCTGGCAGGTTTGAAACCTGCTCTCACGGCAGATTGTAAATCCGGTTATTCAAACAGCCGTCCTTGCGAAATTGGCTTATCTCAACATAGCAGGATCAATTACCAATCAATCGTATATTTGGTGGATCGCTGTTCGGAAAGTAACACAAAGAAAATACAGGAAAGTGAACTTCTGGAATCCACAAACTGGGTCTGATGAATTAGAAATATACATTCAAACAGAAAGGGTGCCTGCAATAACAGGCACACTTTTTTACTTTCAGTCTTATTTGTTTAACGCGATCAGTCTTCTAATAATGACTCTGGCTTAATTCCTGTAATAAAGGCTCCCCAATGGGAACCATTAATATAAATTGGAAAAGACAGATCGTTCATAACTTCGCCGGTATTTCTGACATAAGTCTGCAATAAAAATGGCTGTGTATTCTGTGAACGCCTTATCTCAGCTTCGCTGTTAAAGTATTTGATTTTTTCTCTACTTCCGACCAAATCAACATCGTAATTCCCGGTAAGCGGTTTCTGATTATTGCTATGATGTGTTCCTACGTAGCCATTAATATCAGTTACCAGTGAATAAGCTGCGCCTTTTACTGAATCTCTTCCATTATCAAAAACATGCTGCAGTTCTTTGTCAAACGCAGAGTTATATGCAACTGCATATTTTTGCGGATTTGTATTTGGTACTGGCTTGTAACCTCTGTCCATAACATTGATACCACGCTGAGCCATTTCGGTCATTTTGTTCTGTATCATATCCCTCTGAGCAGCAGCCCAAACTACAATTTCCTCAATTTTACCATGCCCGGTACGAAGTCTTGAAGTTCTCTCAAGCATACTTTCTGTAATCATACCCAAATCTTTTGTAAATTTTGCAGACTCATTTAAGTTCAGCAAGGTACTGGAACTTAAGGAATGAATATCAGCAATCTGACGATTTATTTCCACGTTAGTAACCGAAATTTCTTCTGTTGCTGAAGCAATCCTTGTCAACTGGGAACTATTATTTTCCGAGTCTCGTACAAGATCCTCAAAATGATGGGCAGTTTTTTCAACAACATCTTTAGTTTGAAAAGTGTATTCATTAATTTCCTGGGTTTCTTTTTGAGTGTTCCTGACATTTTTTAACATTTCATCAATATTTTTTGATATTTCTTTGGTTGCTTTGTTAACTCTCTCAGCAAGGGCACGAACCTCATCAGCAACTACGGCAAATCCCCTGCCATGCTCGCCTGCTCTGGCTGCCTCAATTGCAGCATTCAAAGCCAACAGGTTTGTCTGATCAGAAATATCTTCAATCAAAGAAACAATATCCCTGATTTTCTCCGAGTTTGTATTAAGTCCAGTGACGGTAGTACCAAAATTGATCAGTTTTTCACCGATCATATTAATGTTTCCTGTAACAGCTTTCAACTCACGCATTGAAGTTTCGGCTGTATGAAAGTTGTGATCGATTGAAGATGAAATGCCTTGAGTACTCTGGGTTATTTCACTGATGGCCAGTCCCGCCTCTTCGCTGGCGGTCAGTATGATATTTGCCAATTCACCTTGCTGCGAAGCATTCAAGTGAGAATCTTTAACCTTCTTATTAACCTTGGCACATTCTACTGCTATTCTTATGGTCATTTTCTTTGTATCACTAAGTACATTCCGCATCTCTTCCAGAAACAAATTGCAGTTAACAGAAAGATCCCTAATTTCATCATAAGTCATCAGAGGTACATCAATAGACAGGTCCTTTGCGGCAAAAGTAGCAGAGATCTGCTTCAAAGGTCTGACCATCAGATAACGGAGAAACAAGATTGCTCCTACCGCAGCACAGAAAGAAGTTGCACAGAGAAGGTACAGAACAAACTGGCCGCTTGCTGTAACAGCCTGAAATTTTGAAAGTATTTCACTACTTACTTTCATATCCTTCAACAATTGATAAGCAGCACTGTTTGAATAAATAACAACTGCAACCATTAACAACTGGAATAGAATCGGGAGCAGGATGTTAAAAGACAGTTTTTTGGACAGAGTATTGAAGAAGTTTTTTTCCAGAAAAACATAAATACTCTTAAAGATATCCATAAAGTCCTCCCCAGAATAATAGAACTTAACCAGTTAATTAAAACAACATTCAAACTATAAATATGCTTCTAATTTTACCAACTAAATTGAAATTATCAAACAGTTAAATGCAGTCAAACTGTTAGCAATTGATTCAACTACTTTCCTGTTTGCTGAAGATAATTTTTTATGCCTTTTTCAAATATTTCTTCAATTTCATGCTTGGGGCGTTTATTTGCGTAACCCCACATGTAATACGCAACCAGAAAAATAAAGCAGAATAGAATGAATCCCAAAAAGACCTGTCTTATAGATTTGAATTTGTCAATTTCTGGAAGAACCTCTCCAGTCAGACTATCACGAAAAGCGAACTGCATCCGAAGTTGTCGTATCCGTTTCAGTTGAATATTGGAAATATAGTTTACAATGGCATCCCGATCACGTTCATTAATATTAACAAACTTTAAAGATACTTCAAAACTTTCACGTTCATTTAATTTTGATTGATTTCGCTTTACAGATACAACTTTGGCTACAGCATCAACAATATGGCTTGGAATCGGTACCAGAATTTCCAGAGGCACATACTGACCAGTTTCAAAAACATGATGTGCAATGATGCGTATTCCACCACCACTTATATTTGCAGCCAGCGGAATGATGGTATCCCATGAATTCTCACTTAATTCATCGACTTGTTCAGTAGGGTTTTCAATTTCAACTTCCTCTAAATTCTGATGACGCTCGTCAGGGAGAACTGAGTTGCCGGTTATTAACCTGCTGTCCCACGGTTGTTGTTTGCGAATAATTTCCTCGGCAACCCTCTGCTCACGACGTTCACTCCATTCCTTTTCAAGCTCTTTTGGATTCTGTATGACAGGAATGTAATATTTAACTGGCAGGAAAGCATCAATTCTGTAAAATTCTCGCAATTCATCCGTGACAATCTCACCGATTAATCGGAGCAAAATTTGACCTTCAAAACCTTCTGAAACAATTATTGCACGGCAGCTGTACCCAGCATCTTCTTTACCACCACGCAACTCAAGTATCTGACCAACATGCAGGCTAACATCTACGGGCAGATGATCTCTAGAAAGCTGAAGAAACACCAGATCTTCATCAAGCTCATGAATGACTGCCCAATCTCTAAAGGTTTCGGAGTTAGGTGCCGGTATACCGACACCAACTTTCATACCAACAGAAAAGTAGCTGGCATATATATCAGTAGTGCTGCTCATATTGTTATTCTTTTAAAAGCCAAGCAGGCGAAACAAAAGAATAAATTGATCATAAAATTACTTTATTGAGGGATTCAAGCAGAATATCAATGTCGACCTTGTGAACATCGGCACCGTGTTGGAGGGTTTCCAGATCTGAGATCTGGCATTCGTAACATTCCAGGTTATAATTTTTAAAAACAGGAAGAGTTTCGGGGTGATTTCTGAGAACATCTCCAATAATCATATCTCTTGTTATCATCTATGCACCCCATATATTATTTAAATTGAAATCACTTTAGCATTATTTGACACATCTAAAGCGAAAAGCTTATTTTAACAGCTTAATGGCCTCTTCAATTCTATCCATTCCCTTTTCGATATTTTCCATACTGCACGCATATGAGAGTCTGGCGTAGTTATCAGCTCCGAATGCAATACCTGGGACCAGAGCAACCTTGGCATTTTCAAGCAGATATGCAGCAAAATCAGAGGAGTTATCAATCTGTTTGCCTTCAAATGATTTTCCATACAGTGATGAGAAGTTAGGAAATACATAGAAAGCCCCGGTAGAATTAAAACAGGTTACACCAGGCATGGAATTCAGTCTGGAGACGATATAAGTCCGTCTCTTCTCAAACTGTTTTACCATGTCACTAACAACATCCTGAGGGCCGTTGAGAGCCTCAACTGCGGCCTTCTGTGCAACTGAAGTAGCATTTGAAGTAGACTGAGACTGCATTTTGGTCATGGCAGAAATCAGTTCTTTAGGACCACACGCATAACCGATTCTCCAACCGGTCATGGCATATGTTTTAGATACACCATTTACGACTATAACCCTTGATTTAAGTTCTGGTAGGACCTGAACAATATTATTAAACACCAGACCATCGTAAATAAGACGTTCATA
>JBGSQR010000574.1:0-2077 GCA_041737975.1 Geobacterales bacterium
TGCTGCCAATGCTGCCGCTGCTGCAGCCAATGCTGCTAATGCGGCTGCCAATGCTGCCAATGCTGCCGCCGCAGCTGCTACTGCAGCACTGGACGCCATTAACTCAATCATGCCAAGCAACGGTAGAGTTTTTTTACCAGAGGGTATTAAAGCTAAACCGGCTACCCCAACGCTAAATCTGATGCCTCAATTGGCTGACGTATTATCAACTCCTCCGGCCAAAGAAACTCAAAACCAGGCGTCATCAAATATTATCAAATTTTCTGTACCTGAAGAACGCAGCCTTGTGGGCTTGATTGGAAAATTTGAAATCCCTGTCTTCGTTGACAAGGACGGTGAACTGGCAAAAAGCCTGGCAGGCTATCAATCTTTTGACAACGAGCCTATCGGCGAAAGCAACGAAACCAACCTAACAGAGTCTATCAATGCCGGTCGCGGCTTTAACCGTGACACACTGGTTGCCGGAGCACGTGCTGATCAGGCGAAAGCGCAGACAGGTCAGGCGCTGGCGCTGTTACTGCCATCCGTATCAGTGCGGGCCAGCAGTGGCTGGGAGACTTCCACACCATCGGTTGCCCTTGATCCGGCCACAGGGAAAGCAATATCCTCTGAAACACACACCCGTACCGATGCTTCATTGGTCGTAAGACAACCGATTTTTGATCTGCCGAGCTACCTGGACTGGCGTCGTCGTGGCATCATTGAGCAGGCGCGCAACGAAAGTCAACGGGCCAGCGACGGTGATGCCTATGTTTCAACTGTCAATGCATATTTGTCCCTTGTCTCAAGCCGTTTGCAGGCTGATTTGACCCGTGACTTTGAAGCCCAGCTCAAAGAACTGCTGGTCTATGTTGAAAAACGTGCCGGAGCCGGTGCGGCAAGTGTTTCCGACATGGCACGTGTACGTGCACGCAGCCAGTCTGCAATTTCATCAAGATTGGAACAGGAATCTGCCCATGCTGCCGCAGGGATCGAATTTGTCCGCCTGACAAACCGTAAACCTAAAATGGTCCGCCTGCCCGAACTCAACGATATCGGCGCTTCGCTATTGCCTGAATCGCTTGACTTTGCCGTAACCCAGGCAATGCTCCAAAACCCTGAAATTGCTTCGCTATCATCGGAAGTCCAGGCGGCAAGAATGGATAAATCCGTTGCCAAAAGTCGTTTCCTGCCACGAGTTGACCTGGAATATACGGAAAACTACTCTCTGCATGCAGGTGGCGACACCAGCTCTGCAGGACAGCGCGACAGACGGGTCATGATGGTCATGAACTGGAGCCTGTTCAGTGGTGGTGGTGACTACAGATACCATGACGAACGGGCAGCTCGAAAAGTGGAATTGAAATACCGTCTGGATGATCAACGCCGTCGAATAGCCCAGACTCTTTCTGCCAACTACGGCACTATTGCTTCAACCAAGGAACGCCTTGATCTCGGCTACAGCGAGCTAAAATCCATATCCATAGCAGCCGAGGCCATGTCCAAGCGCATGCTCTCCGGCAACCAGTCCCTGCTTGACCTGCTGGATGTGTATGACCGCCACTATCAGGCGCGGGTACGTCTGGTTAATCTGCATATTCTTGAAATGAGCACGGTAGCCCAGGCGGTACGTTTGGTAAAAGGCGTCCCTGATGCCAAATCATCCACCCCTATCGTTATAAACACACCGAAAGAAGAAGCAGTCTCAAAGACAGCAGAAAAACCGGTAACAGTTGTAAAGCCAGTAAAAGTGAAAGAATAACTACTGGAAGATGGAGAATCAGCATGGATTTTGATAACGAAAAAAACGACGGATCAGACATCTTCTGGCCCGGATATGTGGATGCAGTCACCAATCTGGTGTTGAACCTGCTCTTTCTGCTTACAATTATGACTGTAGCGGTCTTCATGTTTGCACTTGAATTAGGACGTGCCAGCCTGGGTGGCGCAGGCAAAGCACCTGTTGACACGATTAAGGCAGAATCAGAAGCTGCACCAAAATCCGCATCCGACTCCATCAAAGAAAGAGAAGCTGCAGTAGCTGCTCTAAAAAAACAGGTTACATCACTAAACAGCGCCACACCTGCTGATGCAGAAG
>JBGSQR010000578.1:0-12606 GCA_041737975.1 Geobacterales bacterium
TACACATGAAACCCTGAACCGACTTGGTAAACAGCTGGAGCTGCCAGATGATCTTTGGATTGCCCTGTCAGACTGGATTGATACAAATGATGAAACCCAGTCTGGAGGAGCCGAAAGTACCTATTACATGACTTTAAAATCGCCATATCGTGCCCGTAACGGTAAGCTGGCAACCTTATCCGAGCTATCACTTGTCAAGGGATTTACTCCGACAGTAATTGAGAAACTGAAAAATTATGTAACAGTTTATTCCGAGTATGGCACCAGCACGATAGGAACCGCTAAAATAAATGTTAATACCGCACCCATAAAAGTTCTTATTGCTTTGCACAGTCAAATCAATAATGATCTTGCAAACAAATTGGATTTTGAAAGAAAATTGAAACCATTTGGTAGTGTTGGTGAGTTATCTAGAATACAAGGTTTTGATAAAATATCTCAAGATCTGGTTCCAAGTTGTAGTGTTAAAGGCGCGGTTTACAGGATAACATCCATTGCGCGGGTTAAGGATACATCAAGAACAGTAGAGGCTGTGATTAACCAGAATGATGGAGCGGTTTTCTCCTGGCAGGAATATTGATTTGCAATTATTCTGTTTTGAATTCGGAAAAGTATAAACAGGGACTCTATGGAATATCTGATAGTACAGATAGCTGAGAAGCAGGTGAAGGCAGCACGGTTCGGCGCTTCAGGGCGTAGGTGGAGTCTTGCAGGTTCGTCCTCATTTGACCTGGATGATCAGCAAGGCTTACCGGAAGTAGCCACAAAAATCGCCGAAAGTGTCATCGGTTCACCACGTGTAATACTCTGTCTGCAAACGTCTCTTTTTGCTCAGCGTGATGTGGAGCTACCCTTGAAAGATCTGCGTAAGGTCCGCGAGATCATGCCGACGCATCTGCAGGGAGAGCTTGCCTTGCCGCAGGAAGAGGTTATCTTTGATGTACTGGCTTCAGGTGACGGCAGGTACATGGCCTTCTGGGTAAAGCGTTCACATGTTGAACATGCGATAAGTCTCTTCAAGAATGCCGGTTTGGAGCCGGCAATAGTCACATCAGCTGCATTTGCCTGGCCATTTTTGCCTGAAATACCAGCTAACTGTGCTGTGAGTGACGGGACAGCACTGGCTCTTTTAGATGGTGGCAGGCTGTCATATCTTAGAGATTTTGGAGACTCGGATCGATCTCAAAAACTGTTTAGCACACTTTCTGCACTGGAATATTCAGAAATACGTTTACCGGAACAGATGCTTGTTTTTGGGCAGAATTTTGAAGTACCTCAAGTTGCAGATGGGCTAAAAATTAAAGTTGCGAGGCTGGAACAGCCTGAGGAACTTGCTACAATTTTTTCAAACAGCGACAGCTTTAACCAATTGGTTGGAATGTACGCAGTGGCCAGAGCCTGCCAGAGTGGTGCGCTACCGGATTTCAGACGAGGAGAACTGGCCTGGACAGCCGGGGATGTCAAGCTTCGTAAGAAGCTGCTATTAACAGCTATTCTTGCAGGAATAATTATTCTGCTATTGTTTGGATTCAAAATCCTTCAATACCGCCAGGTCAGTAGTGATATGACTTCACTGAACAATTCCATACTGAAGATTTACCGAGAGGTATTTCCTGGCCGAACAAAGGCTGTGGATGAATTGGCTGAAATCAAGGGAGAAATCAGGAAGCTTGGTGGCGCCAGTAATGCCAGTGGTATACTTGATATTCTCAAAAAAGTGGCTGATGCAAAAGGTTCAACTATCAATGGATTGTATGAGCTGGAACTGGAAGGCCGAACAGTATCCGCTAAAGGAGATGCCCGCTCAGCACAGGCTGTTAATGATTTCAAGGCCGCACTGATGCCGATGATGACGGCAGTGGATTTGGGTGAGGTCAAGAGTCGGCCGGACGGAACAGTTACTTTTTCAATGACTGCTACTCTAAAGGAGGATAACAAGTGAGATTCCTCAAGGAAGCAGTAGAAAGGTGGAATAATCTGGATAGTCGGACTCGTCTTCGATCCGGATATGCAGTTATTATTGCTATGGGATTGGCCATCGCCTGGACAGCCCTGGCTGAGAAAGTTTCAGCGCTGGAACGCAAGCGGATTGCACGTGAGCAGACTTTGAAGGAACTGATGCCTCTCAAGGCTGCCTACCTGTCTTCAAAAACATCATTTGATGCATTATCCGGCAGACTATCCTCAGTCCGGCCAGAAGATTCACCGGCAAAGATACTTGAAGAGATCGGAATCAACGGCAAAGGGATCAAGATTACTCCGGGAAAAGGTGAAGAACGAAATGGTGTACTGGAAGATGTGGCAGATGTTCGTATAGAAGGTCTTACTGCCAATGAGACGCTGAATCTTTTTTACAGACTGGAAAAGGGAAGCCGTCCGGTTGTTATTAAAAAAGCCAACCTGAGGGTGCGTTTTGATGATCCGTCTCGCTTTGATCTGTTATTTACTGCTGTTTTGCTGAAGCAATCAGCGGTTAAAGCTAAATGAACAGATTGCGCCTGCTAAAAATATCATGTCTCGTGTTGGCTTGTTTTACGCTTCTGCTGACGTTTATTTATCTGTTTTTTCCGCTTAAAAGCCTGAATTCAGGTCTTAACATGGCACTATCTGCTCAGGGGCTTACTCTTGTGCCTGTAGCCCATAAAACCTTTTTGCCAGGCATTATTTGGGAAAAGCCGGTACTTTCGTCTGATCAGGGTGCATTGGTCAGTATGGAACGCCTGAAAGTCCAATTGCGTTTAGTACCTCTTTTGCTAGGCCAGATCAGGGTCAAGGCTGTCAGTATAATCGGTGCTGGTAGATTGAACCTGGAGTTGGGGCTGACTGGAAATGAGGCTTTTAGTATTGATTCGGACGGAACCAGTCTAGCGGACATTCCGTTTTTTAACTCAGTACTTAAAGCCAAGGCTGGAGGTCAACTGTGGAGCCAGGGCAAGTTGAACCGCACCGCAAAAGGTTTACAAGGGGAAATTAAGCTGGAAATAAAACAGCTTGAATTTGCCGGGGCCAAACTTGGGGCTTTTGCACTGCCGGATGTTAAAGGATTAAGTACTCAGGGGATAGTACGTTTTACAGACAACAAAGCCCGTCTGGAAAGTTTTACACTTCAGGGCGATGGAATTTACATGCGCCTGTCTGGTGACCTGCCTGGTGGTGCAAATGCACTCAATGCCCCGCTTAATCTGATACTGGAAATCATGCCAAAGCCGGAATTCCTGGAAAGCCAGAAACTTGTCTTTATGTTGCTGACAAAATTTATGGTTTCTCCTGGTAATTTCAGGGTGCCGATTCGAGGCACAATTTTAAAACCAGAGATTGTGTAGCGAATACTTTTTAATATTTACAGGAAAGTGTGGTATTCTGAGCAGATGGAAAAAAGCACTTCAAAAATTTATGCAAAATTGGGTGAAGTTCTGCTCAAGGAAAATATAATAACTGCTGAGCAATTAAAAGATGTACTCAAGCAGCAGATTATCTATGGTACAAGAATTGGAAGCAGCCTGATTGAAATGGGGTATGTTGATGAGGCTTCTCTTGCACATCTTTTAAGTGTCAAGCTGGGTGTTCCGGTAGCTGGTCAAAAAGAGCTGATGTCAGTTTCAAAAGAGTTGATCCGCACTTTTTCTGCGGAATTAATTTTAAAATATCATGTAATGCCGTTCAGGCTTGATCGAAATCGGTTGTCATTGGCTATGACTGATCCTACCGACTTGCAAGCCATTGATGAAATTGCCTTTATTACCGGTTACGTGGTGCAGCCGTTTATTGCGCTGGATGTCAATATTTCCAAAGCCCAGGCAAAATATTTCCAAATTAACAGTGGTGAGAGACGATATCAGTTGATGTCGAAGCTCAAGTTGATGAGTGCTGAGGCAAATGCGGTTAATGAAGAAAAAGAACCTGTACCAGTTGTTAAAGAACAGGTAGCTCATGTTGTACAGGTCGCCCCATCCCCGTTTGAGGATTTTGCTTCGTTAAATGATGAGGAATCAGAGAGTGATCGTACAGATTATGAACAGTCTCAGAAATTTATTGTTGAAGATATTTTGAAGGAGTTTGCCTCAGCTTCATCACGTGATTTTGTTGCCGATGCGCTAGTCAAATATCTTAGTCAGGAATTTTCTGCCTGTATGATGTTGATTGTCAGGGGAACGGTCGCTGTCGGATGGCGTGGAATTATTAATGGAACTAAGATTGCAGACCTTGCTGACCTCAGTCTGCTGCTGGGTAAGCCGTCTGTTGTTCAAGATCTGGTTGAAAACAGAGATTCTGTCGTTGGACCGCTGTTAAATACGCCGGTGAACCGCCAGATTCTGGATGTCTTGGGGATCAGAGCTGAAACGCCAATGATTGTACAGCCTGTTCTGATGTTGAACAAGGTTGTTGCGGTGATCATGGTGCCGTCTGAAATGGAAGTTCTGGTTCAACGCCTGGATGAAGTCCGGTTGTTGTCCCGAAAAGCATCCCTGGCTTTTGAGATGCTGATTATTAAAAACAAGATCTTGATGTTATGAATATCGGTCTGATGGGTGGCACATTCAATCCTGTTCACTATGCCCATCTGCGGATTGCTGAAGAAGCGCGTGAAATGTGTGCCCTGAACCGGGTTATTTTTATTCCGGCAGCGGATCCACCCCATAAGGCACTGGCCGGAGATGTCTCTTTTCTGTCGCGTTGCGAAATGGTCAGTCTGGCGATCAGCAGTAATGTGAATTTTGAGTTGTCTGATATAGAGGGGCAGCGACCGGGAAAATCCTACTCAATTGATACTATTGCGGCGTTCAGAGCTATTTATCCTACTGCCAGGATATTTTTTATCATTGGCAGTGACTCGTTTCTGGAGATTGGCTTGTGGCATCGCTACGCAGACATTTTTGCAAGCTGCTCACTGATCGTACTGGATCGACCTGGATTGAAAATTAGTGACCCTTTGGCCGCTTTGCCGACAGTCATCCGTGGAGATTTTAACTATAACTCTGTGTCACACCTGTTGGAACATGTCAGTGGCAATACAGTACAATTGCTTGAAGGATGCCCGTTAGATATTTCTTCAAGTGAAATCCGTCGTCTGGCAGGAGCCGGACTTTCTATCAATTACCTAGTCCCACCAGAGGTGGAGGCGTATATCAAGCAGCAAAGGATCTATAACGAATGCCTATAAAGAAAACAAAACCAGTAGAAAAACTGACCCTGACCTCACGTGAAAGGGCTGTCAGATGCGCTGAATTGGCCTACGACAAAAAGTCTTACGACATACGCGTCCTGGACATTTCCAGAATTTCGACAATTGCCGATTATCTCGTGATCGCTTCCGGTAGTTCCGACCGGCAGGTGCAGGCGATTGCGGACAGCATCCGTATTGGCCTCAAAAAATATGGCAAGGTCAATGATATTGAAGGCGAAGGTGAGTCAAAATGGATCGTCATGGATTATGGCGATGTTCTGGTACATGTGTTTCATGATCCGCTTCGCAGCTATTATGATCTGGATGGACTCTGGAATGCGGCACCGCAGGTTGAGCTGCCAAAAGAGATTAGGGAAGCACGCAAGCCAAGCGAATATTAAAAGGTTAAGGTTGGGTCAAGGTTCATGAAATGAAATATTGATCTGTAAGAAAGCGAATGAATACCATAACCTTATGAAAATACGCATATTGTGGGTTGGAAAAAGCAAGGAAGAATGGGTCAAGGAAGCGGTTACGGAGTACTCTGGCCGTATTCGGCGTTACACTCCGCTGGAGTTGATTGAAGTGCGCGATGAAAAAGGTGCTGCAGCAGAAGAGATGCGACGCAGGGAATGTGAGAGGCTTGAAAAACATATTCCGCCGAATGCCAGGGTTGTCATGTTTGATGAACGTGGCGAGCAGATGGATTCACGCATCTTCTCGGAGTTTATCAGCAAACAACGGGATTCGGGTTGTGGTGAGATGGTGTTTATAATTGGCGGTGCCTACGGTTTTTCCGAGGAGTTCCGCAAGCGTGGCAAGCTGATAGCGCTGTCCAAAATGACATTTACTCATCAGATGATCAGGGTTTTTCTGCTGGAGCAGGTTTACCGAGCATTTACAATAATAAATGGTGAACCATATCATCATTGATTATGGTGAACTGATTAACAATAAAAACAGGGATGAGCCGGAAGAAATGTAAGTACTAAGTTCTTCAGCTTCATCCCTGTTTTATTATGTTAAAGCGTTTGACCTAAAGTGCTAAACCCAACCGTCTCCGCCGTCAAACTTAAGATCTTCGGTTTTTGTTCGGCATGATGCCCGGAACTTGGCTTCACGGGCCAGGGTTTTTACTTTATCAGCAGCACTTTCGCCGAGGATGGACAGTTTTTCACGCATTTCATTTCCCGGTTTAGGGGTTAGCAATAGTGCGGCAACTCCACCGATTACGGCGCCTGAAACAAATGCGATTACAGCTGCTGCTGCATTATCATTGTTGTTTGACATGGTAAACTCCTTTGTCTCACTTGGAATAAATAACAGTTAAATCAGCTTTATTACTAACACAGCATTGCGAAAAATGAAAAATATTTTTGTCCCGAAAGCCGTCCTGTTTTGCTTTTCTGACTGAAATGGGTAAAAAGAATATTGCAGCAACTAATAGCTTGTCATATGGGGCTTGCGGGAAAATGAGCCAATTTGGGCTTGACTTGACTAGCTGTTAGGGCTAACTTTTGAACATAATTTATCTTCTGGAGGTGCTTTCGTGGCCTTATTGCTCGGCACTGGCATTATAGTAAAACTTGTTCTTCTAACGTTGATCTTTTTCTCGGTAGTTTCCTGGGCTATCATTCTATTCAAACTTTTTCAGGTACATCGCGCCAACAGCGAATCTGTCCGCTTCATGGATCTGTTCTGGAAATCCAAACGTTTTGATGCCATCTCCTCTCAGGTGGATCGCTTTCCCAATTCGCCTTTGACCGTACTGTTCAATGAAGGTTATGGTGAATTGAAAAAAGTTGTGGAAAATGATGAAAAAAGCGCCGGAGGTGGTTTCAGCACAGATCTTGGTGGGATAGAGAACGTTTCACGTGCCATGCGCCGTGCCACTAACTCCGAAATCACCCGTCTGGAAAGATATCTGACCTTTCTGGCAACAACCGGTTCGACCTCTCCTTTCATTGGCCTGTTCGGAACGGTCTGGGGCATCATGACCGCCTTTGAAGGGATTGGCAAGACCGGGTCCGCTTCCCTGGCAGTTGTTGCACCTGGTATTGCAGAAGCTTTGATCGCCACTGCCATTGGTCTTGTCGCTGCAATCCCGGCTGTTATGGCCTACAATCATTTTCAGCACAAGATTCGTGTTCTTGTTCAGGAAATGGACAGCTTCTCAACTGAATTCCTCAATATTGTACAACGCAACATCACGGGGAAATAAGCCATGGCCATGGGTGGACATAATAATGACCGCAGGGTGATGGCTGATATCAACGTAACTCCTTTTGTCGATGTTATGCTGGTGCTGCTTGTCATCTTTATGGTTACCGCACCGATGATGCAGCAGGGGGTGCAGGTTAATCTGCCTAAGGCAGACACAAAAGCCATGACTCCGCTGGAAGATACGGTGGTGGTTACCGTCAATAAAAATGGCAAACTGTTTATCAATAAAGATGAAGTCTCAGCCGCTGACCTGCGCAGCAAGTTGGCTGACATGTTTGCAACCAGGGAAAAGAAGGAAATTTTCCTGAAAGCGGATGCTGGAGTGCCTTACGGAGAAGTAGTCAAAGCAATGGCAGACATTAAAGGTGCCGGTATCGAGCGTCTTGGTATGGTAACGGAACCGGCTAAATAATAATGACTACTCGGCAGTCTTCAGTGGATAGCGGCATCGGTCTTTGCATTACAGCCTCTACGGTCGTACACGTGGTGGTTTTTTTATTACTGCTCTGGTGGGGCGTACTGTTTCCACCTAAAATGAATATTCAGGAAACCTATTACGTCGATGTGGTCAATCTGCCGGTGGCTTCGCCCCGTTCCGGCAGTCCGGTTCAAAAGGGTGATGATGTTGAAGCGACCGCCCCCCCTGCTCCGGAAAGCCGCATGACCGTACCGACAGCTCCTAAGCCGGAATCAAAAACCCAGAAAATCGTTGACAAGGCAAAAGCTAAAGCAGATGCAGAAGCAGATGCTGCGCTTGCTAAGAAGATGGCTAAACTGCAGGAAAAGGCAGAATCTAAACAGGAAGAAGCTGCCATGGAGCGTCTGCGCCGCAAGGTCAGTTCCAGCGGCAGTGGCAGAGCAGGGATGCCGACAGCTGTCGGTACTGAGGCTGGGAGCAAATACGAAGATTATATAAAATCACGTCTGGAAGATGCGCTTAAGAAGACCAGCTACTTCACCACAAAGAAACCGGTTGTTGTTGTGCGACTGGTGATTGCAACAGATGGACGAATTACCCGTAAAAAGATAGAAAGCAGCAGTGGTGACAGGGCATTTGAATTATCAGTTCTACGTGCCATAGATATCGCCGGAGAAAAATTAACCCCTCCACCCAACCGCAAGACGTTTGAAAGTGGTTTCATTTTCAAGCCTCAGGGCATTTCCAACCAATAACCGGGAAATAAAACGGACTAACATGAAAATTTATGTACTTCTGATTGCACTTGTTCTGCTTCCGCTGGAGCTGTTTGCTCAGCCAGGGTATATCGAGGTGACCGCACCTGGAAACAGACAGCTTAAACTGGCTGTAGATGCTCCTCGCAGTACGGAAAGTGCGCCTGTTGCTGCTGTAGCCAAAGAAATGAGTGATGTTGTTGCTTTTGACATGAATATGTCTGGCGTTATTGCAGCTGAAACACGGGAGCAGCTGCCGCTTCCTGGTGGTATCATACTGTCGCAAACGGATTTTACACCCTGGATGGCCGGTGGCTTTGATCTGCTGGTGCGTAGCGAGTACAGCGTCAAGGGCGATAATCTGACAGTTGAGTTTCGTCTTTTTGATGTGCTTAACCGTAAAATGATGACTTCCAAACGTTTTCTGGGGAGCGTAAAGGATTTGCGACGCTTTGCCCATTTGTTTGCCGATGAAATACTGTTTAGCGTCACTGGTGAAAAAGGGTGCTTTACCACTCGCATAGCCTATGTTTACAAGCAGGCCCGCAATAAGGAAATCGCCATCATGGATTGGGACGGCCATAACCCGCTGCCGTTGACAAAAAACGGTTCGATCAATCTGAATCCGGACTTTTCGCCGGATGGTCGCGAAATTGTCTTCACCTCTTACAAGCGTGGTAATCCGGATCTTTACAAAAGGCCACTTTCTGTTAATTCGGAAATACTGCTGTCCAATCGCAAGGGGCTGAATATAACAGGGTCCTGGTCTCCCGATGGCACAAAGATCGCTTTGGCCCTAAGCAAGGACGGGAATGCACAGATCTACACCATTAACAGGGATGGCAGTAATCCCCAACGGCTGACAGTCGGGTCTTCACTGGAAGTTTCCCCGGTATGGTCGCCCGATGGAAGCCTGATTGCCTTTGTGTCCGATCGTCTCGGCAAGCCGCAGATCTTTATTATGAATGCTGATGGCGGCAATATCAGGCGACTGACCAACTCCGGTAGTTACAATGTCAATCCGCGTTGGTCTCCTAAAGGCGACAAGATTGCTTACGCCCGTATGTCTGGTGGGAGTTTTCAAATCTTTACGATCAAAACCAACGGCAGCGAAGATACACAATTGACCAGCATCGGCAGTAACGAAAATCCGGCCTGGTCGGCTGATGCCCGTTTGATTGCCTTCAGCTCTGTACGGAATGGAGCAGAGTCAATCTACGTCATGAGAGCAGATGGCAGTGGGCAGATCAGGGTCAGTCAGGGTAAGGGCGGCGCAACTCAGCCGGCCTGGGCGCAACGCTGATTTTGTCTGGTGGCAAATATAAAAAGGTTCCGGTGTTAAACGGAACCTTTTTATATTTGTAAGCCAAGCATGGCGGTCGGCCAGAAACGGCCGCGACTCGCGTATATGAATAAAGTTATTCCGAAATTCTACTTTTATAAACTGTGTATGTTCTCACTCATGAGCCAGTACCACCTTTAATCTCATAATATACAGCCGCGTACGGAACCCTTCACTCGGCGGTATATAAGGACGGCGGAAGTCATTCCGCCTCCTGTCAGATTGTAGCAACTTCAACATTATAAATGTGACGCTGCGGTGAAAGATCAGTCAGTATCCTCTTCACGCCAACCAAGCAATCCTGTAACAGCAGCAAACTATGGAGCACTAAGATGAATGAAAAACATGATCACGGCCTCAGCACAGATGAAGTGCAATGTGAAATGCGTGCGCAGCAAAAATTCAGTATTGCATGTGCCATCGGCCGGGCTGGCAGTGGGCTACTGAAGGGGGAGTCACCGGTTTCCCAACAAGAACAGGCCAGCATGATGTTGGCACAATGGATAGACCAAAACGCCTCGGATTCTTCGGGGGCATTAAAGTGTGTATTACAATGTAGGGTTCGGGGTGATGAAGTATTGGTAGCTCACCATCTAAAACAGCCTTTGAACGCGCTAAGGGTGGTGATTGATACAATCCTGTCCAGTGATTATGCTTTAAGGGAATTTGTGCGCCAGGTAGATATGCAATGGGGAGAGTTGTATCAGGAACGCCCCTTGTTTCAGTGCGCAGGACAGCCGCCCGATCCCGCAGATGAGTACACTCACGAATCCGTGCGTCAGGTTCTAATCCTCCTACTTGAAAAGATCAAAGCAGGAAGGTAGCTGATGCCGATATTGTGTAACGGCGATCACAGTTGTGGATGGACCGTAGAAATGGCAAGAAAACAAAAATGGCGTTACGATCAGATCGTAACGCCATGTAATGTTTGGTGAGCCGCGTTGGGGTCGAACCAACGACCACCTGATTAAAAGTCAGGTGCTCTACCGACTGAGCTAGCGGCTCAAATAAGAAGAATTTTTTACTATAGATCGTGGCAAGTGTCAACAAAAATTTTTATGGGTAGTAAAAATAATAATTTTAGAGTATCGAGAATGGCATAATATAACTAAACAGAATAGGTATGGGATGCTAAATAAAGTAAGTCTAAGATACGCTGAAGGATACGAATACAGTGGGTTACGCAAGGCTTTGCAGGCATTATTGGAGCCGCTGGGAGGAATTGCAGCATTTGTGGATCCGGGTGAGCTTGTGTTGTTAAAACCGAACATGCTGTCTGCCAAATATCCGGATGCCGCTGTTACTACACACCCTGCCCTGGTCCGGGCGGTTGCGGAACTCGTTCGTGAAGTTGGAGCAACTGTTGTCATCGGGGACAGCCCTGGAATTGGAGGATTTGAGAAGGTGGCTGAACGGACAGGCATGGCGAAGGCTGCGCAGGAAAGTGGCTGCATGCTGGTGCCTTTTGATGAAAGTATTGAGGTGCAGGGAAAGGGGCAGTTCCGTCGTATTTCATTGGCCAAAGCATATTGGGAAGCCGATAAAATTATTAATCTGCCCAAGCTGAAGACACACGAAATGATGACCATGACCTGTGCTGTTAAAAACCTGTTTGGTGCTGTGGTTGGAACTGAAAAAGCCGGTTGGCATCTTAAGGCCGGTAGTTCCCGCCAGCAGTTTGCGCGGTTGCTGTTGGATATCTATCTGCTTAAAAAGCCGGTACTAAATATTGTCGATGCAATAGTTGCAATGGAAGGAGATGGACCGGGTAGCGGTGATCCGGTTATCATAAATGCCCTGGTTGCCGGGGCCAGCCCTCTGGCGGTGGATCTGGTGGCTGCCCAACTGGCATGCCTGCCTGCCGAATTGCTCTATGTGCAGCTGGAGGCCGAACGTATGGGGCTTGAAGGTTCGGACAGAAATGAGTTGGAAATTGTGGGCGATTCGCTGGGCAGTTTTGAAAAAAGGCCGTTCAGATTGCCCAAGGGGTCAGATCTGCAGTTCGGTTTGCCCGGATTTCTGAAAGATGGTTTGAAGCGCTATCTGACTTCACTGCCGTCGGTCGACAAGAAGCTCTGTCTGTTGTGTGGCATATGCCGCGATGCCTGTCCACCCAAGGTTATTAAAATAAAAAACAGCGCCCTGTCAATTGACGAGGAGCGCTGTATCAGATGCTGGTGCTGTCGAGAGCTTTGCCCTCATGATGCCATGGGAATCAAGTCAGGCAGGCTGGCAAAAATAATCAAAAAAATTAGACAGCTAAGGCAGGCCTAACCTTCTTCATCTTCCGAGCCGAGAGGGATTTCCCGATAAGTACGATCTTCTTCAAAACGTCTGGTCTGGGCGTTGAGTTTTTCTATATCGGATTTGCATTTTACGCAATGCCGTGCAAACGGAAGAACTTTCAGGCGACCGAGAGGTATCTCCTCGTCACATTCCTCACAAACACCATATTCTTCTTCATGAATGCGAAGCAGTGCTTCATCGATACTGTGCAGTTTTTCCCTTTCACGGTCTCCGAGTATTAAACCTAGCTCCCGATCCCGTTCTGAAGATGCCTGATCGTAAATATCGCCGCTTGGCTCATTGATTGCCAGTGTCTCAGTCCCATTTTTGACTGTTTTATTTATCTCAAGCAAGGTTTCATCTTTCATCTTGTTAAGGATGACCTTGATTTCATTCCATTTTTCTTTGTTGTTTGTGG
>JBGSQR010000582.1:0-2054 GCA_041737975.1 Geobacterales bacterium
ATCATCAGCGGCGGGACAGGTATCGGCAAGGTAACCAAACCCGGGCTTGCTGTTCCACCAGGGGAATACGCCATCAACCCGGTTCCTCGAAGAATGATAACCGAATCAGTTGAAGAGGTATTCATACCCGAAAACAAGGAATCAATCCAGGTAACCATATCTATTCCTGACGGAGAACTGAGAGCAACCAAGACACTTAATGCACGACTAGGCATCATCGGCGGCCTTTCAATCCTCGGCACAACCGGCATAGTTCGCCCGGTTTCTGCCAAGGCCTGGACCGATACCATCGACGCCGCACTGGATGTGGCTAAAGCCTGCGGCTGCGAAAAAGTAGTATTCTCAACAGGACGCACAAGCGAAATGGCCTCGCAAAGCTATGAAGCACTTCAGGAGGAAGCCTACGTAATGATGGGCGATCATGTTGCCCATGCCATGAAATCGGCGCTCCAACGAGGGTTTGACAAGCCGGTAATAGCCTGTCAGTTTGCCAAACTGGTCAAGATTGCCTGCGGTTACGAAAACACCCATGCCGCCGCCTCTGACATGGACCTCAAGCGCCTACAACAATGGGCTGAAGAGGCCGGGTTACCAACAGCTATTATCAACTCAATCGCCAATGCAAATACAGCCCGTGAAGTTGCTGTTGCCAGCGACTTTGACAAAAAACTGCTTCAAACCACTGCTGCTAAAGCTATTTTTGAAGCAAAGCATCATGCTCCGGGATTAAATCCGGTGTTTCTAGTTGCTGATTACAACCACAAAATAATCTTCAGTTCCAATGAAACATAAAGCAGCTTTTACAACCACAGGACTGTTTTAGCAGGTTAAATCTACCCTGGTGATGATTTGCTGTATCAAATAATTGAAATTATGTGCTAATATTCAGGTTTATTTACTCTGCAAGAAGGAGATTCCCAATGCCACAATACTTTGAAGGCAAACTGGAAGCCAAAGGTTGTAAGTTTGGTATCATCGTCAGCCGCTTTAACAGCTTTATCAGTGAACGCCTGTTGGAAGGTGCCATTGACGCACTGATCCGCCACGGCGCTGATGACAAAGATATTTATGTTGCACGCGTACCCGGTGCATTTGAAATTCCATTAGCAGCAAAGAAAATGGCTAACGGTGGCAACTATGATGCTGTTATCGCCCTTGGTGCCGTAATCAGAGGTTCCACTCCACATTTTGACTATGTTTCTTCGGAAGTAACAAAAGGTGTTGCTGCTGTTTCCATGGAAAGCGGTCTGCCGGTTATATTTGGTGTTTTGACCGTTGACTCTATTGAGCAGGCTATCGAAAGAGCCGGAACAAAAGCCGGCAACAAGGGCTTTGAGGCTGCAGTAACCGCCATTGAAACTGTAAACCTGATGAAGGTGCTCAAGTAATGGGATTAAGACGCGAAGCGCGTGAACTTGCGCTGCAAATAATGTATGCCATTGATTCAAACCCCGCCCTGAGCCTGCTGGATACACTGCAGTCATTCAGGGAGGAGCATGTGGCGGTTTCAGATAAAACCCGCGCTTTTGCTGAAACTCTGGTGCGCGGTGTTCAGGACCAGCGTGCTGTCATTGACGCAGCCATCAAGGCCTGTTCAAAAAACTGGTCTCTGACCAGGATGCCCCGGGTAGACCTGAACGTCATGCGCCTGGCAACCTATGAACTGATGTTCCGTTCCGACATCCCCAAAAAGGTTACCATCAACGAGGCCATCGAGATTGCCCGCCGCTTCGGCGACAAGGATTCACCCTCCTTTGTCAACGGCATCCTGGATGAAATCACCCCCTGCGAAAAAACCGATTCATCCGAAGAAGAACTGTAATTTCAAAAACTGCTGAGGTTAGAAATGAGTGATATAAAGGTTGGCCTGATAGGCTTTGGTAATATTGGCGCCGGAGTTGTTAAACTCTTGCAGGAAAACGCAGAAGTCATACGCAACAAGGTTGGCACCGGCATCGTTCTCAAAAAGATTGCAGACCGCAATATCACAGGCGACCGTGGTGTGACTGTTGATCCGGCCTGCCTGACAACCGACGTGAACGAAATTTTTGATG
>JBGSQR010000619.1:0-6164 GCA_041737975.1 Geobacterales bacterium
TATTAGCGAAAGCGTGCCCGTCGCACCCACCATCAGCGTGCCCGGGGCGGCCAGAGTCAGCGTTGGAAGGTTTCGAAGAATCAGCGACAGTTCGCGAGTTCCACCACTGCTGTCTCGGGCGATAATACCGACTACGCCGGCCTGACGACCGGTAACGACATATTGCCCGGTGCCCTTCTGTTGAATGGTCACGGCATTGGGATTACTCGCTGTCACGGTATAAGGTGCCTTCCCGCCAGTCACGGACAGCGGGGTCGTCTGACCAACCTCAAGGGTTCTCGGTTCCACGGTCAACTGCGGGAACGACAGAGTGACCCACTCCTTGATGGTAACGTTTTTGGTTGTTGTCTGTGCCTTGCTGTCCTTGACCAAAACGGTCCCCTGACCGGTAGATTTGGTCATAATTGTGTAAACCGGTCGCCCCTGGGCATCATTGCCCTTGAACGCTGCCGACAGGTGCGCACTGGTTGTCACCGTGTACGGTGGATTGCCGCTGCTGATGACGAGTTCACCCCGCCCTCCTGCCAGCAAGGTGGCATCAACCGAGACGCTCAACGGCTTCGTCGTACCCACGTGCACCATACCGGACACCTTTGCGCCGGCGGCGTCCGTGACGGCAACCTGTGTCGACCCCGCCGCCACCCCCCAAACAACGTAAAGATTCTTCCGGGCCTCAATGCGGGCAATTCCCGGATTGGCCAACACGACCCTGTAGGGTGCCTTGCCGCCAGAGACCCAGAACCCGCGCCCTTGGCCGACCGCCACGGGATTCGAAGGACCAGGCAATGCGCTGAGAGCTAGCGGTTGCACCCCGGGGTCATAGACGACGATCTCACGGACCACGGAATTGCCCTTTGTATCCTTGACCGTGAGAAGGGTGGTACCGACCGCCTTAGGGATCACCTTGAAGGCAACCTGCGCCCCCGCGTAAGATGGCTC
Organism: Geobacterales bacterium; assembly: GCA_041737975.1. Lineage (GTDB taxonomy): Bacteria > Desulfobacterota > Desulfuromonadia > Geobacterales > Pseudopelobacteraceae > JBGSQR01. Next base: position 940 of record JBGSQR010000619.1, read on the forward strand.
GATTACGACAAGAGGTTTAGTCAGGCTGAATGAATAGGGTCTCGTGCCTCCGTTGATGTTCATGGAGTAGAAATCGCGCTTCAGATCAAGGCGGGTGGAGTACGAGTAAAACGATACCCCGTCTCCGGCCACAAATTGAAGCACCTCGGCAGCATTTACAGAGGGCGGATACGCCAGACCGGACAAAGCCAGTAAAAAAACCGCCAGGATAAAGGCACACAGCGAAAACATCTGTCGAAATAAAAAACGAATCATTGTATCTCTCCCCTCAATGCGCGGCTCATACCGTCATACTACACTCAGCATCAGAAATGGAAGACAATAGTCGGACATAATATATTACACAAAAGAGGCATCGGATTTAATTTCCGATGCCTCTTTTATTAGAGGCACACAGTTTAGCTTCCTACCAACCTGCCTCACTGCATTTCACACAAAACTAAACTCACTTGGCACAAGAGTAGGAATGGGCATAACCGGTGTTTTCCTTCCTGGCATCTTTACATGGATAGTTGTAAACCAGGTTCGGAATGTCGTTGTGCAGGCTCTTGTAGTGGCAGTTGACAACACCAGCATTAATGTTTGAACCGGCAATATCAACATCGACCTTGTTTAAATTGACTGAATTGGCCAATGCATTTACGGCCCTGTGCAGATAGTCATTACTGATCTGCGTATCAATTGACAGCTTCTTCATGCAACTGGTCATATTGCGGGCTGGAGCAACAGTTGCGGCACCGGAAGCCTTCAGATACGAGAAATGAGGATTTGGTCTACCAACATAACAGGTCTGGGAGAAACCTTTTTGTTTGATGATTGCAAATGCCTGCTGGGCCTCTGCCTGCTTATTGCCGAAACTGAATATCCAGTGATTTCCATCAACAATTTTCCAGTCGTTGCTGATGAAAGCAACCTTGATTGTGGCTGGATTAAAAGGAAGGCAGTCTTCACCAGCCATGGCACCGGTAGGAGAATGACCGGAAATCATCATGTACTTGAAGGAAGGGTTGGGTCTGCCAACAAAACAGGACTGGTTCATGCCGTAATGTTTGATGACCGCAAGAGACTTGTCGGCTGAGGCCTTGTCTCCCGCAAAGTCGAATACCCAGTGGCTGCCGTCAACAATTTTCCAGCTGCCCTGAATGTTGCTGACTTTGGCGGTGACGGGATTCAGCGAAACACAATCTTCCGCAAAAGACACTGATGCAGCTATACTGCACACAACAAACAATGAAGCGCCAACACTACTTGTGAGTTTCCTTGCCATTTACCCCTCCTGTTAACCTTTTAATTTTGTGCTCTATTTGAGCAACCCAAACTTAGCCATTTCAAATAATGGTTACTAATATAAATATCTTATTTTCGAGAATTGTCAAATATGCGAATTGATATTTTAGATTAAAACTAGAGGCTCACCAGACTTTTAAAACCAGACAGAGCAAGCCCTATAAAAACTGACTCCCTGCATATTTGAATTATTTCATTCCACACCCAATCCTGCTATTATCGGCTACATTTTATCGCGGAGGGGTTGACCATATGGCAATGGAAACTTTACCAATTACCGGACAAATTATGGCACTGGGACAGGCCCAGGAAAAGCTGATTGACCAGGGAATAAAATTCGGTCCGAAACTGTTTACAGCCGTTCTGATTCTTGTGGCTGGTCACTATGCCGGGCGCTGGGCCGGGGGCGTGCTGGACAAGGTTCTGAAAAGAATGGAACTGGATATCACCATTCGGCAACTACTGATGCGTATTTTGCGGGGATTGATTCTGGGGATGTTCCTGATCATGGCGCTGCAGAATCTGGGTATTGACCTGTTGCCGCTGATCGCCGGACTGGGTATGGCTGGTGCCGGGATTGCACTGGCAATGCAGGGTGTATTATCAAATCTGGCTGCAGGGCTAACGATTATTTTTACCAGGCCTTACAGGGTCAGTGAATATATTTCCATTGCCAATGAAGAAGGCAGGGTGGAAAACATATCACTCTTCAGCACGACCCTGAGTCACGCCGACCTGTCTCTAATTGTAATTCCCAACAGAAAAATAGCAGGTGAAATTCTGCATAACTACGGTCAAATACGTCAGGTCAGTTTGACTGTCCGTGTTTCTTATAGTACCGATCTGGGCCAGGCAATTAAAGCTGTAGATGACGTACTGCTAACCAATCCGCGTGTACTTCAGGAGCCCAAACCGGTTGTCCAGGTCATTACACTATCGGACTCCTCCGTCAATATCAGCGTACGTCCTTGGGTCAATGTACCAGATTATATCGATGCCATTGGCGAACTGAATCGGGCAATACTCGAGATTTTCCATCAGCGTGGCATCAACATCCCCTTCCCTCAACAGGAAGTTCGTTTGCTGGGTGAAAGTTCCTGAACAAAAACACCCAAGAATAAAAGGATATTCATGATTTTCAAAAAACTGTTACTTCACATCGGATTTGTACTGAGTGCACATCTTGCCTGGGCAAGTTCCGACAATTACTGCCAACCGGACTGGTCGCTTTACCATGGCAGTTACGATCGCTGCAGCAATTTGCCGGTGCTATCACCAGGTAATGATACGAGGGTGAACCTTAAGTTGCTGTTGGTTGACAGTGGTTTGGCAGTAGTCAAAGCAGGACCGCCGTTTGGCAAGGTAGAGGCGGAGTCCGGTTATGGCAAGGTTCCATTCAGCCTGGACACATCAGAATTTATATTTAACTCACCACCTTCAGCATCTGAAGACAATTCTGACAATGTTAGTACTTCAAGCAGTTATGGGGAAGGTACCCGTTGCGTGAGCAATGAGGGCGGCAAAGCGGATTTCATTGAAGCTGTTAAGCAAAGTCGGGATTTGTCGGCGGCTGAGCGGCAGCTTCTGATTAAAGCTCGAAAGGAACTGATTCCAGGCTGTATCGATGTGAATAATTCTTCTGATGCGGGTCCTGACGACTCCATAAATACTGAAACAGAAGAACATGATTCAACCGCATTCCAGCAGTTTGAGCGATATCTCAATGCTGCAAGCGCCTTTTACGAAGGGAGCTATGCAGAAGCAGGGGCTGATTTCAGACTGCTGACCAATAGTGACCAGCCCTGGCTGAAAGAGACATCGCTATACATGCTGGGACGTACTGATCTCAATCTGTCCCAGCAGAATGCCTTTGATCCCTATGGTTTCCCGGATCTGGACAAAGTCGATCAAAAGGCAGTTCAGAGTGCAGAGGTTAAATTCAACTGCTATCTCAAAGAGTATCCAGCCGGCCTTTATGCGGCATCAGCCAGAGGTCTTCTTCGTCGTGTCTACTGGATGTCAAAGCAGCCACAAAAACTCGCGGATGAATTTGCCTGGCAGCTGAATCATCCCGATTCTCCCCAATACTATCTGCCCATAAATGATTTTGCCCGTGAAGCCGACAACAAACTGCTGGCTACAATAGACCCTGCACAGATTAAAAATCCGCTGCTGCTGGCAACCATTGACCTGTCATTAATGCGCAAGACTGACTCTGATAACACCAAACAGATCAGCTTTGCTGACCTGCAAAAACAGGAACCACTTTTTGCTGGACACAAGGCGCTCTTTGAATATCTGCTTGCCGCACACCGTTTTTATGTACAGAAAGATGCCGCCGCCACCTTGAAAAACCTGCCTGATACAATCCCGCAAAAAATGACCTATCTGGACTTCAGCCGGCTGATACTACGAGGACAGGCTCTTGAAGCAACAAAAAATCATCACGACGCACGCAGATTATGGCAGGCTCTTCTGCCGGTATCCAAACAGCCTCTCCAGAATGAGACAGTCCAACTGGCCCTGGCACTGAACTATGAGTACAGCAGAGAGCCAGGACTGGTATTCAAGAAGGATTCACCGATTACTGAACCAACAATCCGTTATATATTGTTGCGCAATAATGCATCAGCCGATCTTCTTCGCCAGGTAATCAAATCCCGAAGCAGTTCCAGCCGGGAGCACCACGTGGCAATCTACACACTGCTGTACAAGGACCTGCTGCTAGGACATTATCAGGACTTTGTCAAGGATTACCGGTTCCTGCCGGCTGATGCCGCAAAATACAAACCGGCCGAAGGCATGAATCCGGACGAAAAATCCATGCTGTCGCTTTTCACCTGGTCCGGCCAAAAGTCGGAAGACAGCTACAGCTGCCCTTCCATCCTCAATATTGCCAAAGTACTGGCAAACTCGCCGAAAGACCCGCTTGGCCTGATCTGCCTGGGTGATTTTGCAAACACTAATGGACTCGACTCAGGTTATTCATGGGCACGAACATCAATGTCCAGCAGTGGGATGCTTGGTTCCAGCCCGTCACATTTTCCTGGCAACCCATTCTCCAGAGGCGAGGCATACAAGACCGTTATTGCCGACACAAAAAGCTCGTCAGATCTGAAAGCTTATGCGCTTTTTCGCTCGATCCAGTGTTATGCCACCATGGGGTCCAACCACTGTGGCGGTGATGATGTGGAACAATCGGTCAGAAAGTCCTGGTTCAAGACATTGAAATCCCGTTATGCCAATACGGCTTGGTCAAAGTTGCTCAAATATTACTGGTAATGATTTTACGGCAACTGACTGTCATAAAGGCAATCGCCATGACGATTGCTCTTCTGCTGCCATGTTCTGCGACAGCTGCTGTTGTTAAAGCAGCGGACTATTCGTCGTTCTGGATCTGGGGTGGCGTTAAATCTCAGCCGATTTTATCACAGGCAGAAAACCTTTATATTCTGCAAGGTCAGATTGTAGAAAAAAGAACTCTGAACAAAACGCTGACTATACTTGTTGCGCAGGGAATGCCTGTTGCCAGAATAAAAAATAGCAACGTCTGGCTGGCATACCGAGTGGATACGCTGCACTGGTCACCTGAAATTATGCCCATAATCCTCTTGCGACTGAAACAGTGGCAGCTTTCCGGCAATCCTGTTGTCGGCATCCAGATCGATTTTGATGCAAAAACAAAGCATCTACAGGAATATTTATCTTTTTTAAAGCAAGTACGTAAACAGTTACCAAAGGGTTACCGGCTCAGTATCACCGGCCTGCTGGATTGGAGCAGTACCGGCGACATCAAGACCATCAACCGGCTGAATACAATTATTGATGAAGTTGTCGTCCAGACCTATCAGGGACGAAAAACTATTTCCAACTACAATGTCTATCTGACGGCACTCAGTCGCCTGAAGGTTCCATTTAAAATTGGATTGGTACAAAAT
>JBGSQR010000007.1:0-13253 GCA_041737975.1 Geobacterales bacterium
TCCGGCCTTCGGCCACCTTCTCCCTCAGGGAGAAGGAACTGGTTATACTTAGGAAAGGACACTGCATGGGACACGACAGACTTCTTGTTATTGATGACGAGGAAGTAATCAGAGAAGGCCTGAAACGGATTCTCGATGGAGATCATTATACTGTCGAAACCTGCTCCAGCGGTTACGGCGCTATGGAACTATTGCAGCAGCGTAAATACGACCTGATCATCACCGACCTGAAAATGCCCGGCATGAGCGGCATCGAGGTTCTGAAAGGTGTGCGCATACTTCAGCCTTATATCCCGGTGATCCTGATAACCGGATATGCATCAATTGACACGGCTGTTGAGGCTATGAAGAACGGCGCCTCCGATTACATAGCCAAACCATTCACACCGGACCTACTGCAGGAAAAGGTTAAAAGCGCCCTTAGCCAGCGCAGCATGCCGCTGGATGAAATCTGCCTGGAAAAAGAGGTCAGCCTGCATCACGGTTTTCATCAGTTCATCGGCGACAGCAAGGAAATGCAGAAGGTCTATCGCCGAATCATGCATGTATCTGCAACAAACAGTACCGTGCTGATCACCGGAGAAAGCGGTACCGGAAAGGAACTGGCCGCCCGTGCCATCCACGAAAACAGCCCGAGAAAAGACAAGCCCTTCGTTGCTGTGGACTGTTCATCCCTGTCGGAAAACCTGCTTGAGAGCGAACTGTTCGGACATGTTAAAGGCTCATTTACCGGCGCCATACAGAATAAAACCGGTCTGTTCAAGATAGCCGACGGTGGCACGCTTTTTCTCGATGAAGTTTCCAACATCAGCCTGTCCACCCAGGCAAAGCTGCTGCGCACCCTGCAGGAACGCAAGATCACACCGATTGGCGGCACCCAGCTTGTCTCGATCGACATCCACCTTGTTGCCGCAACCAATAGAAATCTCAGGACAATGGCAACGGAAGGAACTTTTCGGGAAGATCTTTTTTTCCGGCTCAACATCATCCCCATTGACCTTCCGCCACTTCGCGAGCGCAAACAAGATATTCCATTATTAATCCGCCATTTCCTATCCAAATACACAACGGAAATAGACAAAGAAATCAGTGGAATAGCTCCGGATGTCATGTCATTTCTCAAGAATTATTCCTATCCTGGAAATGTCAGAGAGTTGGAGAACATGATTGAAAGGGCGGTTGTGCTTGCCGAAGGGGATATAATCCGCAACGAAGATCTGGAACTATGGGACAGCAGCGATAATCAGCCGGAGACGAAGATAGAGCGGATACCCATGAACGCGGAAGAACTGAAGGAGATGAAGCGGCATATTCGTGACCATGCCATAGAGTCGCTGGAAGGCGTCTTTGTACGCAACGCCCTGGAGCGAAATAACTGGAATGTCACCAGGGCAGCGGAAGAGACCGGCATACTCAGGCCTAATTTTCAGGGCATGATGAAGAAACTGGGAATATCCATCAAAGGGCAGCACTAAACATTACGGGTCGGAAGCATCACAATAAATGTTGTTCCCTCTCCCAGCCTGCTCTTCACCTCAATAGTGCCTCCATTATTTTCAACGATGCCATAGGAAATTGATAGCCCCAGGCCGGTGCCTACCGACTTGGTAGTGAAAAACGGGTCAAAAATTCTGGCAATATTCTCTTCTGCAATCCCGACTCCGTTATCCTGAACTGAGGCGCTGACCAGCCTACTATCTCCTGAAAAAGCTGTTGAAATAACCAGCTCACCACCATCAGGCATGGCGTGCCCAGCATTAACCACCAGATTCATGAATACCTGGCGAATCTGATTTGGATCAACCAGCACCTGGGGCAGGCCTTTTCTGTAACTTTTCCTGATCACAATCTTTTTAAAATCCGGATTCTTGTTAAAAAAAGCAATCACTTCATCTAGGATTGATTCAATAGCAACAAGCTCTTTCTTCGGCAGAGATTCCCGGCTGAACTCCAGCAGGTTTTTCACTATACCGGCGCAACGCTGGGTTTCCGCAATCACCCTTTCCACATCCGGCAGCAATGCCGGATCAAGCCGCTTGTCACTGCCAAGAATTGAAGAATATAACAGAATGCCGGTCAGAGGATTGTTGATCTCATGGGCCACACCTGCTGCGAGCGTACCAAGCGAGGCCAGCTTTTCCGAACGGCGCAGCTGGACCTCCATCTGCATGATCTCCCGGCTGCGCTCCTCCACCTTATTTTCAAGGCTGTCAGCCCAACCCTTCAACTCCTTTTCAGCCTTGCCGAGGCTTTCAGTCATACTGTTCACGGCCTCCGACAATTCCCCCAGTTCATCCCTGCTGGTAACCGGAACCCTCGCCTCCAGATCTCCCTGAGCAACCAGCGAACTCTGCCGGACCAGCCTCTGCACCGGAATATCCACAAAATAATGGGTCAGTACCGTCACCAGAACACCAATCATCAACAAAAGCAGACAGGCCAGCAGGATAAACTCCAGCCGGTATTCGTGGGATTTTTGACGAAGCGTTTCCAGAGAAATGGAGATATCCAGATACCCCAGTACTGTGTCATCCTTGCTGTGAAAATGGCACGAGGCGGTATAACAATCCGGTTGATTCTGAATTGCCTTGGTAAAACCAAGCGCCTCTTTACCGGTTCTGGAGATAACGATGCGACTGCGGTTCATGGAAGTAGAAGACGCACCGGTACTGGAAGGGATGTGACACATGATGCATTCATCGGCATGCTTTCCGATAACAGAATTGGCCTCACCGGAAATATTTGAAAAAACCACCAACCCCTTTTGATCAACAAGCCGTATATGTTCAATATTTTCGCTTTTGGACATTCTGCCGATAATGTGGTAAAGGCTGGTCTTATCATTCTTCAGCATGGCATCATAAGCGCTCTGATTGATTATTTCCGCCAGCTCTTCCGCATTGGAAGCGGCGTAATCTATCATTACCTTTCTGAAATTTTTCAGATTGATACCATCCAGCAGACCCATAAAAATCAGCAGGATCAGCGAAGTAGTAAAGGTAAGTTTGGCTATCAGAGAAATGCGCATTTTCATGCTTTGGGTTCCTTGCCAGTTGCGTATATCATTTATATACTTTGCATCGGACAGCCTGAATGATTAACTCGTACCATCCGAAATAACATTATATAAACCTGTTAAATTGCAACATTTATAAACGTACTTAATTATAAAGAGAATTTTGGCACAATCAATGCTATTTTGTAAATCAAACAGTTCCGGATCGCAAACCACGTCTTGGGGAATCAAATCATGTGGCAACCAAGTGAACAATTTTTTATAAAATCCCATATCATCGGTTCCATTGCCACGCTGGTTTGCTGTTTAAGCATCTTTATCATCGGACTGGCTCCATCATTCTTCCCCAATGTTTACAGACTGCTTGTAGATGAACGGATCAGCAGCGTGATCCCTTATCTGCTGTTTATTGCCCTGGGAGAATCCATTTTTTCAATCTGGTATTTTGTTTTCAGAAAAGAGGGCAAATGATTACAAGCCTGCACTACCGGAATTGATCAATGGGAGACAACGCCACATACACTGCTGTGATGAAAAAAACCCGACTGCGACGCAAACTCTTCTTCGGAACTGTACTGGCATATATTCCGGCAATAACCACAACCTATATAATTTCACCCACCAACATGGCCATGGGGACCGTCTTTGGCGTCTGGGTTGTTCTGTTAATCATTGTCACAGTTCTTGTGGCCTTAAGCATATGCCCTGCATGCGGCAACTACTTCCACCTGCATGGCATGACTTTGCTGGTACTCCGCAAATGCCTTCACTGCCAGCTCCACATCAACACTGACAACCCGCCTCCAGAAGTATTAGCTGACCAGACAGATATACAAAAATAGAACATAAAAAAATCAGGCTACTTTGCAGCAGCCTGATTTGAATTAAACAGCTGATATTCAATTGAAACTACTTTTTCTGTACAGCTACTTCCGTATCCCGTTTGGCAGCTATTCCCTTGACCATACCGAACATTAAAAGAACTGCAGGTATCAACTGAGCGACCACGATTAAGGCGCAAAAGCCGAGAAAGATCCAAACAAACAATCCGCTGCTGTCTTCACGTGCCCCTGATGCGGCAAATGCTGTTGCGGGAGCAAGGATTCCGATTATCATAGCTAGTGTTTTCATTTTGTTCTCCTTTTATATTTGAGTAGTGATTTAATTAGTTGCTTTTCCTTTACTATTGCACTACCAGTGCCAAATATGGCCACTTTTATTAAATTACAAGTAACACTTTAATATTATTGATAATTATTTTTAACAACCAAAAATCAATCCCAACTCTTTCAAATTTACGGCATCTAGTGTATGTCAAAACAATACGCCCCCCTGACACCACAGAAACAATCATCAACAATTAAAGCCACTTACCCTAAGACACAACTTTCAGGACTGTATATAAGACATATACGTAACGACATCTGCACAACTTGCATTAATTAATTGTTGCGATAATATAACCATCAGTAACGATTACAAAATGGTACCAAGAGAGGGCACATGGATACGCCTGAAGATATCAAACCAGACGTTGAAGACAACACTTCCAGCCAGCCGGATCCCTATCAATCCCCCAGCGAAGAAAAAGACTTCTATAGTCGAATCATACAAAACGCCGCCGCTCCCATGTTTGTTATCGATACACAGCATAATATTCTTTTCTGGAACAATGCCCTGGCAAAGCTCACCGGCAAAAGTTCCTTTCAAATGAGAGGAACCAAGCTGCAATGGACTCCGTTTTATTCAGAAAAACGCCCGTTGCTGGCTGATCTGTTGATCGATCAGAAGCTGCAGGCAATTGAAAACAGTTATTCAGGAGTGGAGGCCTCTCATTTTGTGGACGGCGCTTACCGTGCTGAAGGGTGGTATGACAACGTCGGTGGCAAGCGCCGCTACCTGCTTTTTGAAGCAGCTCCCATAACTAACAGGCAAAACGAAATCGTTGCCGCCATAGAAACCATCGAGGATATAACTGAGCGCAAACTGGCCCAGGAGGTTCTGGATAACCAGCACCGCTTTCTGCAGGAAATTCTGGAAGCCATACCAAACCCGGTTTTCTACAAAGACACAAACAATGCTTTCATAGGATGCAACAAGGCTTTTTCAGCCTTTTTCGGCAAAACGGTTTCAGAGGTTATCGGCAAGACACTGGCCCATATCACACCACCGGAACGGGCACTGGTCAGCTTTGCCAAAGATCGCCAGATACTGGAAACGCTTACGGCATTAACCTATGAAACACCAATGCTGCGCTGTGACGGGCAGGAAAGGATTGTACTTGTCACAAAAGCGCCATTTCTAAATGCTGACGGGACGCTGGGCGGTATTGTGGGTACTTTTGTAGACGTCACGGAACAGCGCAAACTGGACGAACAGGTCATGAAAATGTCGCGGGCGGTTGAACAAAGCCCGGCCTCCATAGTCATTACCGACTTGCAAGGACGAATTGAATACGTCAATACCAAATTTTGCAAAACCACCGGATATACAAGAGAAGAGGCCATAGGCAATAATCCGCGGGTCCTGAAATCAGGCGAAATGCCGGTGGAAGGATATGCAGAATTATGGTCTACCATTTCATCCGGCAACGAATGGCGCGGTGAATTCCACAACAAACGCAAGGATGGGGAACTGTACTGGGAATTCGCCAGTATATCACCGCTGACGGATAAAGACGGGCAGAGCACAGGTTTTCTGGCGATAAAAGAAGATATTACCTCTCGCAAGGAAACTGAAGCTGCCCTGGCCAGCAGCCAAAAAGAACTACTGGCCAAACACAGACAGTTGGAGAACCTGTTTGATCAGGTAAAAATTGCCAAGCATGAATGGGAAGAGACGCTGGACAGCCTGCAGGATTTCGTGATCCTGACCGATGCCGAGCACCGCATCCGGCGCTGCAACCGGCTGCTATGCGACATAACCGGCATGGCCTATAATGACGTAATTGCCAGAGACTGGCGGGAACTGTTGAAAGCGGCCGGTTTTAATTTCATCAAGTTCGACAACTCGCGGGGCGAACTGCTGCATACTACAACGGAGCGTTTTTACGATCTGACCGTTTATGACATGAAGGATCAGGCAAGTGAAAAAATAACCGGCTTTGTAGTTTCCCTGAATGACACCACGGAAATCCGTTCCGTCACCGAAGAGTTGAAACGGACTTCCAAGGAACTGAATGAAGCACACCAGGCGGTCTATCAGCAGGAAAAAATGGCCTCCATCGGCCAACTGGCAGCCGGTGTCGCACACGAAATCAATAACCCCATGGGTTTCATCTCCAGCAACCTGAACACACTTGGCAAATATCTGGAAAAAATCAATGCGTTTGAAACAGCAGTTATGGAAAAAGTCACCGACGGATGCAGTGCCGAGCTGTCCACGGAGATGAAAGGCCTGCGCAAATCCATGAAAATCGACTTTATCATGGATGACATCCGCAACCTGATTGATGAATCCCGCGACGGAGCGGAGCGGGTAAGAAGAATTGTGCAGGATCTGAAGAGTTTCTCCCATGTAGACGAAGCGGAATGCAAGCTATTCAGTATCAACGAATGCCTGGACAGCACCATCAATATGGCCCGCAACGAGATTAAATATGTTGCCGATGTGGAACTGGATTACACACCAGACCTGCCGCAGTTAAGCTGTTATCCTCAACAACTTAACCAGGTATTTATGAACCTGCTGGTCAATGCCGCCCACGCAATTGAAGGCCATGGCACCATAACGGTTTCAACAAGACAGGAAGCTGCTGATATTATTGTCAAAATCAGCGACACCGGCAAGGGCATCGCACCGGAAAACCTGACCCGCATTTTCGAACCTTTTTTTACAACCAAAGATGTGGGCAAGGGAACCGGCCTGGGGCTTTCGATCAGTTACGATATCATCAAAAAACATGGCGGCAAGATGACAGTGGAAAGCGAAGTCGGCAAAGGCACAACCTTCACTGTCCGTCTGCCGCTAGACCACCAGTTCGGGGATAATAAAAATGGATCATAATGCTATGAGCAGTTACATGGAACATGGCAAGGAAGAACAATTGCAATGTATCGTCAACGTCTTTCAATATGAAGCTGTCAACATTCAGGACCTGCTAGACTATTCCCTGAATGAAGCCATCAGAATGAGCGGAAGTATCTTCGGTTATATCTATTACTATAATGAGGACAAGCAGTTTTTCACCCTCAACTCATGGTCACGCGGAGTAATGCCGGCCTGCGCAGTTGCCAACCCACAAACAGATTACGAACTGTGTAAAACTGGTATCTGGGGCGAGGCGGTACGTCAGCGCAAGCCAATTGTCATCAATGACTTTGCAGCACCCGATCCTCTGAAAAAGGGATATCCGGAGGGGCATGTACCGCTGTCACGTTTTTTAACCATTCCACTTTTTGACAAAGGCAGAATTGTGGCTGTCATTGGAGTAGCGAACAAAACTACAAATTATGATGAGACCGACATCGTGCAATTAACACTGCTGATGGATGCGGTCTGGAAAATGGTTTCCCGCAAGCATTACGAAGAAGATCTGAAACAGAAAAATATCGAACTGGAACGCTTCGTCTATACTATCTCTCATGACCTGAAAACGCCTCTTGTAACCATCTCCACCTTCCTGACCTATCTCCAAAAAGATATGGAAGCCAACAATCAGCAACGCATTCAGCAGGACATAGGATTCATGCGCAGCGCCTCCGACAAAATGAATGTACTGATATCAGAATTGCTTGAGCTCTTCCGGATTGGCCAGCTCGTATTAAATCCGGTTGAAATCAGCCTGAATGAGATTTTTCAGGAAACTTTGCAGATAGTGGCCGGGCAGATCAGATCAATCACTGCGACAGTTTCAACGGATGATAAACAGTTGATGCTATTTAGCGACCAGATCAGAATGTTAGAAATCTGGCAGAACCTGGTAGAAAATGCCGCCAAATATATGGGCAATCAACGTCAACCGCTAATCGAACTGGGAGTAGATCTTAATGGCAAGGAAAGCATCTTTTTCGTCCGCGACAATGGTATTGGCATTGATCCCAAATACCATGAAAACATCTTTGGCCTGTTCAACAAACTGGATATGGAAACCGCCGGGAGTGGGCTCGGACTGGCCATGATCAAAAGGATTATCGAGATGTATGGCGGTCGTATCTGGGTGGAATCGGAAGGTCTCGGCAAGGGGGCCTGTTTCCGGTTTACACTGCCAATGGCGTTTAAATAGAGGCACCGATAAAATCAGGGGGAGATAGTGACATTTAACAGCTATTTAAAATTGTTATGTTCAGGCGCGATGTTATTTTTCATGCTTGTCACTGCCCAGCTTGTCATGTTCGGTTGCAAGGACTCTATCGGTCAGAAGGCCCTGCCATCAACCCAGGAACCGATTCGCATTGCCGCATATAACAGTGAGATGTCAGCCCTGATCTGGATTGCCGAACAGGAAGGTCTGTTTAAAAAACAGGGGCTGAATGTCCAGATCACTGGCTTTGATTCTGGCATAAGCTCTGTAAATGCAATTTTTGCTGGGACTCACGACATCGCCACTGCTGCTGATTTTGTATTTGCCCGAACTGTCCCGGAAAACAGAACCATCAAGGTAATGGCATCAGTTGCGCGTTCCGATTCGCTTGAAATGCTGACACACAAGGACAAAGGCATCAGCGCTCCGGCACAGATGAAAGGCAAAAAAATCGGCTTGACCCGCAAAACAGCATCGGAGTTTTTTTTAAACCTCTATCTGCTTTATAATCAGATTGACCCCAAATCCATCAAAATTGTAGATCTGCCACCGGCACAACTGATTGAAGCTTTTATCAAGGGCGACGTTGATGCAGCCATAACCTGGGAACCGAATCTCTGGAAGATCAAGCAAAAACTGGCCGAAAAAGTTAATTCCTGGTCGGTGCAATCGGATCAGCAGTTTTATTTTCTGCTGATCGGCAGCACTTCCTTTATTGAAAAAAGACCGGAAGCCGCGCAAAAACTTTTACAGGCATTGGCACAGGCCGAAATCCTTATAAAAAAAAATCCGGCCCTGGCGCAGAAACAACTGGTTCAGAAACTGGCCCTTGAAAAACCATATATGACTTCAGTCTGGCCCAAGCATGTAATCGGACTCTCGCTGGATCAGCCGTTGCTGGTAATTCTGGAAGACCAGGCCCGCTGGATACGCAGCAGCGGCATAATACCGCCGGGTAAGCCGTTGAACTTTCTGGAATATATTTATCCGAATGCCCTCAAAGCTGTTTCAGCAAAAAACGTAACAATGATGCAATGAGGTCCGTATGCTGATACGCACTAAACTGACTGTTGTTTCCTGGGTTACAGTTGCAATGGCGATTCTGTTTATGCTGATCTTCGCCTGGAACAAGGACCAGTTAAGAAGAACTAGAACACAGAGCGCCCTGCTGAATGAAATCACCCAGACGGCATTCAAAAGGACCGCTCTGCGCGACGAATTCATGCTGAACTATGATGAACGCCCAAAACAGCAGTGGAAGCAGCAGACAGAGAGACTTTCTGACTTGTTGCAGCAGGTACAGTCTTTTGTAAATGATCCGGAAGAAATTCATTCACTACATCAGACACAGTATTACTTCGACAAAACCAGGAAATCTTTTGCTCAAATCCTGCTACTTAGAGAAAAGAGTTCCCAAAAACAGTTCAATAGCATTCAAAAAAGTGAACTTGAAAAACGGCTCTATTATCAGCTGATCCTTGATGCCCAATCATTTCTCACGCAACTGATACTGCTGGAGGATTACTCACAGAACCTCTACAACAAGGCACAATCTCGCAGCAATCTGATCATGTTCTCCTGTGTATTTGCAATCACCCTGATCACCCTGATCATGTGCCTGGCAATTGCCCGCAGCATTTCAAACCCACTGAAGCGTCTCAACAAAGCTGTCGAAGCCCTCTCCACAGGTAATCTGCAACACCGTGTTACCACTGAATCCAATGATGAAATAGGCCAGCTGTCACGGGCCTTTGACAACATGACTCAAAATCTCGATAAAACAACAGTTTCGAGGGACAAGCTTGCCGATGAAGTCAAAGAGCGCAAGCGATACGAAGAAGAGCTGAAACAGAAAAACAGCGAGCTGGAACGGTTCGTCTACACCGTCTCCCACGACCTTAAAAGCCCACTGGTCACTATCTCCACCTTTCTGACCTACCTGCAGCAGGATATGGACAAGGATGACAAGCCGCGAATTCAGCAGGATATGGCCTACATGCGCTCGGCAGCAGACAAGATGGAAATACTGCTGGCTGAGTTGCTGGAGCTGTTCAGAGCGGGAATCCAGAAAAACAAACAGGAGCAGATCAGCCTGAAGGACATTTACGACGAAACCCTGCAACTGGTAGCCGGTCATATCAGTCAACGCAATGCTGTCGTTATCTGCCATGACAACAACCTGACGCTCCATGGCGACCGGATCCGCCTGATCGAAATCTGGCAGAACCTGGTGGAAAATGCCGTCAAGTACATGGGGGAGCAACCTGATCCCAAAATTGAACTGGGTAACGAATCCATTGACGGACAAATCGTATTTTTTGTCCGCGACAACGGCACTGGAATCGAGAAGAAATACCATGAAAACATCTTCGGCCTGTTCAACAAATTGCATGCCGCCAGTGAAGGCAGCGGCCTGGGACTGGCACTGGTCAAGCGGATTGTGGAAACTTATGAAGGAAGAATCTGGGTCGAGTCGGAAGGACTCGGCAAGGGTTCCTGCTTCCGGTTTACGCTTCCGGAGGCGCTGAAAAATAACGTTTGAGGAAAGCTAACCATGACAAAAAACAGTGCGCTGTTACAGCAATACCTGGATGCCATACTGGCCGGAAACCGCAAGGCTTCACTGAATATCATCATGGATGCCTACCAGGGCGGATATCAGATTCCTGACATCTACACGGATATTTTCCAGGAAGCGCTTTACGAAATCGGGCGCCAGTGGGAAAGCAATTGCATAACCGTTGCCGATGAGCATCTGGGAACAGCCATTACCCAGTTTGTCATGTCAAACCTGTACCAGCATCTGCAAATACCAGATCAACAGATAGGCAAAGCGGTCATCACCGGAGTACAGGGAGAACTGCACCAGATCGGTGCCAACATGGTGGCTGACCTGTTGGAGGCCGACGGCTGGGATGTCAAATTCCTGGGCACCAATATCCCGCCCGAAGGGGTGCTGGAATCGGTACGCCAGCATGGAGCCAGCCTGTTCGGGATCTCCTCAACCATGTATTTCAACATACCCAAGGTGATTCATCTGGTGGAGGCAGTTCGCCGGGAGTTCGGCAGTTCTGTACAGATAATGGTCGGTGGAGGGGCATTCAGAGGACTTGAAAGGCTGCCGGCGGAACTTGAAGGCTGCCTGGTTGCCAGGGACTTAAATGCGGCGTTGGAGCTGACACGTAGACAGAGTATTCCTTCTCCCTGAGGGAGAAGGTGGCCGACGGCCGGATGAGGGGGAGCACAGTTGCCAATACCACCAGCACTGCTGATTTTTGCCAGAACTCTCCGTAAAGAACAGACTGATGCAGAAAATCTGCTTTGGTCAATTTTACGAGGACGTCGTTTCAGCGGCTTCAAATTCCGTCGTCAGTATCCATATTGTGGTTACATCCTAGACTTCTATTGCCATGATGCCGGACTTGTTGTTGAGCTTGATGGTGGCGGGCATAATGATGATGAACAGCAATTATATGACAAAGAACGGACAAAAATTCTCGAAGCCAGTGGTTTACGCATAATCAGATTCTAGAATAATGACGTACTTAACTCTTTGGAAGATGTTTTGGAAGAAATATATGCAAATTTAACATCAAAAACTAAAGGCATTCCCCCTCATCCGCCCCTTCGGGGCACCTTCTACCTCATGGAGAAGGAAGAATAACGGAGGCAGCAAGCATGGCCCAACTAATGGATGAACTCAGAGAAGCTGTTCGTGAACAGCATACCCGCATGGAAGCGCTTCCCTATATTGCCGCTCTGGTCAACGGCCAGTTGCCGTTGGAAAGCTATGTGGGACAGCTGCGCGCCATGGCCGTAATCCACAGCACCCTGGAACACGAACTGAGTTTTGCTGACAATCTGCAGGTCAAAACCATGCTGCTTGACCTCCCTTCGCGCCTTGCTCACCTGCGCAGGGATCTGGGTGCCATGGATAAACGGTTTATTCCTGACATCAAACCGGCCCTTGAGCATACCCGCCCGATTGCAGAGAAAATCAGACTTTACCGGGTTGAACAATCAACCGACCTGCTAGGCATCCTGTATGTGCTGCAGGGCATGACACTGGGCAATGCTGTTCATCTGCCGGATGTGCTGAATACGTTCGGGGTTCAGGTGGCCGGTGCAACAAACTATTATTCCGGATACGACAACAAAACCGCTGAATACTGGCTGGAGTTTTCCTGTGCAATGAACGCTGTCACACTCAACCAGGAGTCCCGCACTCGCATAATCCAGGTTGCACTTGATTTCTTTGACAGCCTTGCTGCGCTTTTTTCCTCCTTTTTTCCCATAAACAGCTCCGAAATGATTTATACAGCCAGCATGCTGAACCCTGAAGCCGGGGACCATGCAATTCCTGCCGACCCTTGCGAGATCGAAGCGGCTGTGACTGCCTCAGTAAAATGCCGGGAAGAATTCCCCTATTTCAACGAACGTTTTCATGAGCGTGGCAGCAGTTTTGCCCGGAGTGATGCGGCCTGGCTGGTTACTTTGACGGAACTGTCGCCAACCATGCTGTTAAACCAGGTTGAATGGCTCGGCAGGGTACTCGGCAATCGCGGCATGCCCCGCATTACGCTGGAACGCCAACTGGAACTCTTGTATCAGGAACTGACTGCGACAAAACCAAACAAAACTGAACAGTACGAAGGGTTGCTGGAAACGGCCCAAGCCCTAAAAACACAGCGGCAAAACATGATCTCAGAATCAGATTCCTGCTCGATTATTCACCGGTTCTTTTCCGGGTCTGATAACGAACTGAATGGCAAACTGAAAGGAACCGGCGCACTGATTGTTTCAGCCGTCTGTGATGAGCATGCAGGCATCAGTGAGGCTGTCAAAAGCCTGCTGACCTGGCTGACTGATGCGGAACGGTTCCAGCAAGAATGGATAGAGGCGGTAAAGACAGCTCTGACAGAGGCACGGGGGAGTATCAGAGGATAAGCTGCTAAAGGCAAAGACCTCCCCCTCATCCGCCCCTTCGGGGCACCT
>JBGSQR010000030.1:0-4429 GCA_041737975.1 Geobacterales bacterium
CACAATCCGCCAGAATATAATGGAGTTAAGTTTTCACCTTCCTGGGGAGGACCGGCTTTACCAGAAACAACACAGGATATTGAGCGCCGGGCAAATCAGATGCTCGGTACGGTTTGTTACAAAGAGCCATTGCTTAGTGAAGCTATTAAGTTGGGCTTGCTGGAATCAATAAATCCGAGAGAAGAATATCTGAAAGCACTGGAGCAGAAAGTTGATTTTGATGCAATAGCCAGTCTTGGCAAGGTTGCCCTAAACCCTCTCTATGGTACGGCTCGTGGCTACCTTGACGCACCATTAAGTAAACGCAACATTCCTTTTGTGATGATAAATGATCATCTTGACCCTTATTTTGGTGGTCAGCCACCAGAGCCTTCAGAAAGTCATATCCCTGATTTCATAAAGCTGGTTAAGGGCGACCCTGAGATAAAACTTGGTCTTGCAACCGATGGAGATGCTGACCGTTTCGGTATTATTGATGCTGATGGCAGCTTCATAGAACCTAACTATATTATTGCTTTGTTGCTTGACTATCTGATCAGGGTCCGCAAGCTTGAAGGCGGTGTAGCTCGCAGTGTGGCTACATCTCATTTGATTGATGCAGTTGCTAAAAAACATGGTGTTCCTGTTTATGAGACACCGGTTGGGTTCAAGTATATTGGTGAACTGATTTGTCAGGATAAGATTGTTATCGGTGGTGAAGAAAGTGCCGGCTTAACAATCAAAGGGCATGTGCCGGAGAAAGATGGAATCCTGGCTTGCTTCCTTGTAGCTGAAATGGTTGCAAGGGAAGGCAAATCTGTGAAAGAGTTGCTGGAAAGATTGTATGGCGAGGTAGGGCGTTTTGTTACACGACGCGATAACCTTAAGTTATCTTCCGAGTTGGAAATAGCATATGCTGCCAAAATCAACGCTGTTCCTTTAGAAGTTGCCGGCAGTAAAGTCACTGATGTCATCCGTATTGATGGGACAAAGTTACTGCTCGAAGATGGAAGCTGGATGCTTTTCCGTAAATCGGGAACTGAACCTGTTGTCAGACTTTATGGTGAGGCGTCTTCCGAGGCTCGTTTGACAGAAGTTATGACAGCAGGAAAGAGCTTTATTCTTGGTTAGATTGAACAGATATGTATCTTTTTGTTAGGTTATTTGATTTAGGACAAAAAAAGTCTTGATTGTGTATGATAAGATGATCATTATAATATTAAAGATTGATGGCAGCGTTGCCGTCTCAATTGAGTGATAAATTACGGAGGAAGACAAGATGTGGGATTACACACCAATAGTAAAAGATCATTTTTTGAACCCCAGAAACGTTGGGGATATAGCAGATGCTGATGCAATCGGTGAAGTTGGCAGTCTGGCTTGTGGAGATGCACTCAAGTTGTATCTCAAACTTGATGACAATAAGGAAAAGATCGTTGATGCCAAGTTCCAGACATTCGGCTGTGCCAGTGCTATTGCGTCCTCTTCAGCTTTAACAGAAATGCTTAAGGGGAAAACACTTGATGAGGCCATGGCGATCAGTAACCAGGATATTGCCGATTTTCTGGGTGGTTTGCCAGAGGAAAAAATGCACTGTTCTGTTATGGGACAGGAAGCTCTGGAAGTTGCAGTTGCCAAGTATCGTGGAGAGCCCATACCTTCCCACGACAGCGAACATGATCATGGTCATGCATATCCAGATTATGAAGGCGAACTGGTTTGTAAATGTTTTGGAATTACAGACACATTTTTGAAAAAAGTTATAGATACTAATAAGCTGACGACTGCCGAGCAGGTGACACATTTTACAAAAGCGGGTGGGGCTTGTGGTGGTTGTATTCCAAAAATAAAAGATCTGATTGCTCAGGTACTTGGTGAGGCTGCAGCACAACCAAGAGTACGTCTTGAAAAACTTTCAAATATGAAAAAGATGCAGATGATTCAGGAAGTGCTTGAACGCGATATTCGTCCACTGCTTTGGGCCGATGGTGGCGATCTTGAACTGATTGATATTGATGGCTCCAAGGTCCAGGTTGCTTTCCGTAAAGCCTGCGCTGGTTGCGCTTCCTCAGGTAATACTGCACGCATGGTTGAAAGTAAACTGCGTGATCTGGTTGCCGAAGATATCGTAGTCGAGGAGGTGCCTGCGTGAAAGAAATCTATCTCGACAATAATGCCACCACTAAAACGGATGAAGCTGTTTTTGATGAGATGCGTCCATACTTCTGTGAACTGTACGGTAATCCCAGCTCGATGCATTTTTTTGGCGGCCAGGTTCAGAAAAAGGTTGATGAGGCTCGTAACCGTGTAGCTGCTCTTCTTGGCGCCTCGCCGGAAGAGATCATATTTACCGCCTGTGGTACTGAGAGCGATAATTCCGCCATTCGTTCCGCACTGGAAGTCTTTCCTGAGCGCCGTCATGTGATCACCTCACGTGTCGAGCACCCGGCTGTTCTGACCCAATGCCGCAACCTGACACAAAGGGGTTACCGTGTCACAGAAATCGGTGTCGATGGTGATGGACGTCTGGATATGGCTGAATACAAAGCTGCAGTGGATAATGATACCGCTATAGTTTCACTGATGTGGGCAAATAATGAAACCGGCGTTATTTTCCCTATTGAAGAAGCCGCTGCCATAGCCAAAGCAAAGGGAGCTCTATTTCATACAGATGCGGTTCAGGCTGTTGGCAAGATCCCGATTAATATGGCCAACTCTTCTGTTGATATGTTGTCACTTTCCGGGCACAAGCTGCACGCTCCCAAGGGAATTGGCGTACTTTATCTGAGACGTGGTACACCGTTTAGACCATTTCTGGTCGGCGGTCATCAGGAAAAGAGCCGCCGGGCCGGCACTGAGAATACCGCAGCTATTATAGCATTGGGCAAAGCCTGTGAACTTGCTGCAACACATATGGAGCTTGAAAATACTCAGGTATTGGCGATGAGAGACCGTCTTCAGGTCGCTTTGATGCAAGCTATTCCTTATGCACGTATTAATGGAGGGGCTGCAGAGCGTCTTCCAAATACGACTTCAATTGCATTTGAATTTGTAGAAGGTGAGGCAATTCTGATGCTGCTTTCCGAACATGGCATCTGTGCTTCATCCGGAAGTGCCTGTACATCAGGTTCTCTGGAACCTTCTCATGTACTGCGTGCCATGGGGGTCCCGTTTACATGTGCCCATGGGTCCATAAGGTTTTCACTTTCACGTTATACAACAGATGCTGAAATTGATACTGTAATCAAAGAGATGCCACCGATTATCTCCAGGTTGCGCCAGATGTCACCATTTGGGCGTGAATTTTTGAATGTAAAGTCATAACTTTAAGATAAATTACCAGAATCAGGGGCGACCAAAAGTCGCCCTTTGTTTTTTACTGGAGAATCGTAAAAAACACGTTAGAATATGTGGATATTATTTAGTATGCAATTTTAAGTTAAAGAAAGAGAGTATGGCGACGTATCTGACAAAGCGCATTTTGATGTTGATTCCTTTGATGATTGGCATAACACTGATAACTTTTTCCGTGATTCATCTTGCACCTGGTGAGCCGGTTGAAATGCAGATGGCTATGAATCCAAAGGTCGGCAAGGAAGCACGTGAACGCTTGAAAAAATTCTACGGCCTGGATCAACCTTTACATGTACAATATTTTGATTGGGTGGGGAAGTTGGCCAGGCTTGATCTTGGGCGCTCTTTTTCTTCTGATAGTAGACCTGTTGTTGATAAAATTAAAGAGCGACTGCCTGTAACAATATCGCTTAATTTAATTGCCCTGATACTCGAGTTTGGTTTGGCGATACCTATCGGCATACTTGCAGCTACCCATCGGGATACATTGCTGGATAAGGGTATTACCGTATTCGTTTTTCTCGGGTTTGCAGTGCCGACTTTCTGGCTGGCCCTGCTGTTGATGTATCTTTTTGGAGTAAAACTTAATTGGTTGCCGATTTCCGGTTTGCACACCTTGGGTAGTGATAGTTATGGTACGGTCAAGTACCTGTGGGACATGGCAAAACATTTGGTCATGCCTGTGATGGTGGCCTCTTTTGGTAGTCTGGCCGGTCTTTCTCGCTACATGCGCTCGTCCATGTTAAATGTTATTGGTCAGGATTATATTACAACTGCCCGCGCCAAAGGTCTTTCTGAGAGAGTGGTCATTTATAAGCATGCTTTGAGAAATGCCATGTTACCTCTGATTACTTTGGCCGGTTTTTCCATACCAGGACTGATCGGCGGCAGTGTCATATTTGAGACAATCTTTTCTTTACCTGGCATGGGGCAACTTTTCTACCAGGGGGTTATGTCTCGTGATTACCCGGTTGTGATGGGGATTCTTGTGATTGGTGCCTTTCTTACTTTGATTGGCAATCTGATCGCAGATATCTGTTATGCCATTGCAGATCCTCGTATTCGTCATGGCTAGTTCGGTATTTTTAGTAAGTTA
>JBGSQR010000271.1:0-3057 GCA_041737975.1 Geobacterales bacterium
AAGCTAAAGTCGTGAGTTTTTAGGGGCTGATTTATGAAGCAAAAGCCCCCAACGCTAAACAGCAGCCCCCAAAAAGGAGGAACGCCCCATGCCTAAACGGATTGCACCGCTGTCAGCTATGCAAATTGATAAAGCGAAAACCAAGGACAAGGATTACAAATTATTTGATGGAGGCGGCTTGTTTCTTTTGGTCACTCCTACTGGTGGAAAGTTGTGGCAACTTAAATACCGATTTGACGGCAAGGAAAAGAAACTGACTTTTGGAGCATATCCAGCCATCAGCCTTGCCAATGCCAGGCAAAGGCGAGAAGATGCCAAAAAGTTACTGGCAAATGGTGTTGACCCTAGCGAAACAAAGAAGGCACTAAAGGCAGCACGCGAAGAAGCAACCCAAAACAGCTTTGAAGTTGTTGCACGAGAATGGCACGGTAAATTTAAAACCGAATGGAGCGAGAGCCACGCAAAGACAACACTTTCGAGACTTGAAAAAAACATCTTCCCATGGATCGGCAACCGCCCTATAAGCGAACTTGAACCCATGGACGTGTTAGACGTCTTGAGACGCATGGAAACGCGCGGTATTCTTGAGAGTGCCAAGAGAATGAAAATTGCTTGCGGCCAGGTATTCCGCTATGGAGTTGCCACCGGGCGATGCAAGCGAGATCCCACAGCCGACCTTAAAGGCGCGATCGCACCACCCCAGACAAAGAACATGGCAGCACTGGTTAAACCCTCAGACGTAGCCGAACTACTAAGATCATGTGACGAATACAAAGGCAGTTTTGTTGTTCAGTGCGCTTTAAGACTTGCCCCCTTGTGGTTTTGCCGACCGGGAGAATTACGCTGGACAAGATGGGATGAAATAGATTTTGACAAAGCTGAATTGAATATCCCTGTTGAACGAATGAAACTAAGAACCACCGTCAAGAGAAAATTGAAAGGCCAATTCCACTGCATACCTCTGTCAAAGCAGTCAATCAGCATCCTGAAAGAATTGCTCCCCCTAACCGGCCACGGTGATTTTGTCTTTCCAAGTATCAGGACACATTTGAAACCCATGAGTGATGCCGCCATATTAAATGCCTTGCGTCGTATGGGTTACACCAAGGAAGAGATGAGCGGCCACGGTTTCCGGGCCATGGCTAGAACAATGATCCGAGAACAACTGCACCTTGAAGCGGAGTATATTGAACTTCAGCTTGCACACGCCACCAAAAGCCCGAACGGCACAGCTTACGACCGTGTTTCATTCTTACCGGAACGCCGGAAGATGATGCAATTGTGGGCTGATTACCTGGACGGGTTGAAGCAAGTAGCCAAGGTGATACCACTCCGGAAGATTGTATGAATTCATAGTTGGTAGGGTGGAAGGGAGACCACAGCAATGACCGTATTAAACAAAGAAATATTATACGATTCAGGGCCATACATTGAATTTACGTGTCTTAAGCAACCCCTTTTAATACCAGAAAATGATTGGCCCTCAAAAGATCTGTATTCAACTGGTACCTTCTTTGAACTTGCTGATAGCCTTCTTGACACATACTGCACAATTACAAAACAATACAGTTTTTTTGATTTATACGAGGTGACAGAATATACAACACCGGCTGAACTATTTAAGCTTGCAACTTCTTTTATTGAGTGGGCCGCTCTTATCGCGCTCACGGATGACCCCAAAATACTACGTGAAAAAAGTTTTTATCGTGAATCTTACCCTGCAAACGCTTCAATAACGGAATTTCGTTGTGACCTTATTGAGACACTCCTCTTCATATCTGGAAAAATAATTGAATCCGCTCGCAATGAGCACACCATAACTATTGTCGGCATTTAATTACAACCACTCCACCCTGCCTTTGCTCACCAAAATCGGGGAGCAAACAAAGAGAATAATCCCGTACTAAAACTTTATAAACAAACAAAGCCGACCAACAATGGACGGCTTTTTTAATATTATCCGCCGCAATTATGACGGACAATCCTTCGTGTTATTAACATGTTGCACAATATACAAATAAAATATCAGACTATGCAACTAGATTTTTAACCGCTACCATGTCCCGAAATTAAATTAATAGGAGGGACAGGAACCATGCAGACATTGAAAGCGATGGACGTAGAAGAGCTCACAGGAAAAAGCGTTTATACACAGCTTCAAGAATTAATAGCTGAGCGCATAGCTGAATGCGAACCGCTTAACGAACTCGAAAAGAAAGAAAGGTTAAAACCGTTTGTAAGTGCATATAATCGCGGCCTTGGTAATTTAACTTTAGTTGCATTTATTGCTTTAGCAATTTTAGGAAACACAAAAGGCGCTGAATTTTTCAGGGAGAATATTCCATTCAGTGTCAGAGAAGAGTATTACAAAACGGCAGATACCCTCAAACACGGCGATGACCCTACCACCATAGAATTTTTACGAACCTTGTTTATTGGGGACAAACCAGAAACCGACAATCAAAATACGCAGGAGGCCAGGTAAATGTCAGAAACCTATATCAAAACACAGGCAATGCAGCTTGATTCACTACTGAATATTATGGATCGGGAAATTTATGAATTTTCAGAATTCGAGGACAGCAATGCAACGCCACAGCGCATCGATGACTTTCGGGCACTCGTGACAAGTATGAAGGAAGTAGTTAAAACGCTTCATTAGTTATCAAAGGTAAAGGAGAGGTGTTATGCCGAAAGAACCGACAAAACAAAGTCAAGCGATCAGGGATGAAATCACCAGTATATCCCCCTTGAATACGATCCTGGTGATGCTTTCCAGTTTGACTGGAGTTACGAACAGTTGTTGCTGGGTGGTATTCAGACTTTGGTAAAGATTGCTCAGTTCCGTCTCTGTCACAGTCGCAAACCATTCTGCATCGCCTATACCCGTGAGACGTTGGAGATGGTTCTTGACGCCCATTCCCGTGCCTTTGAATTCTACGGAGGTGTCTGCAGACGCGGTATCTACGACAACCTAAAGACCGTAGTTACCAAAGTACTGATGGGTAAAGACAGGGTATTCAACCGCCGCTTCCAGAACCTGGCATCCTACTACCT
>JBGSQR010000080.1:0-5743 GCA_041737975.1 Geobacterales bacterium
CGGTTCTTTTGTGACTACCACGGCTCTCAATCTTCATAATGATCTGTATCAGGTAATTAACGGCATGCAGTATCTGCAAGACAGGAAGGGCGAGTTGACGGTTCTGGTTGTCAAGTCTCCTGTCTATACTCTAGGTCATGAAGAGGCCCTCTATAAGCACTTTTACAGTAAGCTGGGTAAAGATACCAGCGTCATAATCAGATATGTTGATAGGTTAATGCGAAAACCTAACGGCAAGTTTGTTCATATTATCAGTAGTATCTCTGAGGAAGTGTAAGAAGTGGCTAACAATAGTGTCTATAAAATAATAGGATTATGTATGGTCGTAATTCTGCAATTCGGGTGTGCACCGTCTACGCAGGCGCCTGCAATTCAGCAGCCTGAGTCCAGTCAGCCTAAATTGGAAATAGGTATAGACCCAGCCACTATTGTTTGTACTTTGGACCCGACCAAATTTACCTACAGGATTTTCGATACTGTAGGTGACGGCAAGATCCACGCAATAATTGCCGGTGACTTTAATAGGAATGGCATTTTAGAGTGGGACGATATAAATGCAGTTATTCCACTTCTCTGTGATCCAGCAAAACAGGATGAGCTGGGGCAGCCGTTTTGTGGAACTCTATTTATACCAGCAGGTGATTGGGTGAGTAGAATAAATCTGGACCCTGATCAATCTAACCTTACAGATGATCAGATCATTTTTGATAGACCGCGAAAACTTACCTTCAAAGGTTGTGGAGTAGATGTTACGAAGTTAACGGTTAGGTATTCAAGGGCAGATTACTGTTCAAGCCACAAGGCTTTGGGCGGAGGGGGCCTCTATATTTATGAACCGCTTGGAGATATTAGCGTTTCTGATTTTACATATTCTGGCTTACCTGGAAGGACGTGGGGGAGCAAGCTTGATTGTGATGGAGATGGCGTAGATGATACCGGTCCTCGTACCAGCCAAACAGGTATCGGAATTTATGCCACTTCCGGAGTAGATTATAAAAAAAACCTACATGTGGAGAACATCAAGGTAACACAAGTGGATTATTTGGGATTTATTTTTACCAACTGGCAGAATGTTACAATCAATAATTTAGTAGCCCAAAATTATGGTGCTACAGGATTCAATATTTCCAGTATTAAGGATGCAGTGATTACTAATTTAACCGCCACTGGATCTCAAGGAACTATTTCTGAAGCAGGTCTAAATATAGAGTCAGAAAGAGATGCACAAGGACTTCCGCAGCCGCAGAAACTAGATAATGTAATTATTGACGGTTATATCAGTCGAGACAATTACCGGGGTTTGTCCGTAACAGCTCTTGGCGGGGGAGGTATTTCTAATCTTACAATTAGAAATATTGATATCCAGGATGTCGGTTTAAGACGTCCGGAATGGCAAGCATTTATAGCAATGGGCATAGCATTTTCAGATGATGGCTGTAAATGGGACGCCCAAAACCAAGATGGACAGCATAAAGGCTTACTGGATGATAACTGTTATATTACCAGAGTAACAATAGATGGTGGGATGCTCAGAAATATAGCTGGAAGTGCTATAAATACAACCAAATTAAGTTCTACAGGTTCAGACAGGAATTATGTCTTCAAAGGACTTACTATTGAAGGTGCAGGGCGAAAACTGAATAATCCGGATAGTCAGGGTGTAAGCCTATATGGTGGTACTCTCAAAGGTAGCAATAGTGGCTTTGTTTTTGAGAATAGCACTCTAATTGGGGGAGATGCCGATGGAAATGGCAGTCCTGATCTCACTCAGCTACTACGTATAGACTCAGCCGATTACGCTGTTATCCGGAACAATACTTTCAAAGGTAAAACCAGCAATGGTCCTTCAACATTACTTGATTTGACAAATATTTCTAATGTTTCAATTCTGGGGAATGTGTTTTCTGCTGAACAAGCAGCGGGAACGGCAATTCTGCTTGGAAATGGTGCTCTTAACAATACTATTCAGGATAACTTGATTAGA
Source organism: Geobacterales bacterium (assembly GCA_041737975.1). Taxonomy (GTDB): domain Bacteria; phylum Desulfobacterota; class Desulfuromonadia; order Geobacterales; family Pseudopelobacteraceae; genus JBGSQR01. The sequence goes on from JBGSQR010000080.1 coordinate 1,985, forward strand.
ATTCCGCTAACCGGAACAGCTATCAAAGATTTTACAGGTAGCGGTAGTAATCAACTTATTGGTAATAGTATCGTTGTGGAATAGTTTTTGTCTGTTAATGACTTGATTTAAGCTTAATTCCAAACTTCTGAAATTAACAATCCCTATTCTTTACCAAACATTCACCCGCCCGTTCTTTATACGTAACATTCCCCTGTTATTTTACTCCTGACTATTTCTGAAAGACTTAAAGCGGTTAAGCGATGAAGCGTTAACCCCATTCTCGCATCTTCGCATCCACCCATACAAAAGGCGGTGCCATGCAACAACTCACCCAGAAGCTTAAAAACGGAGAGATGCAGGTTCTTGATGTACCGGTTCCACAGGTTGCTCCAGGCATGATCCTGGTGCGAAACCATTATTCGCTGATCAGTGCCGGTACTGAAGGCAGTACGGTTAAATCGGCCCGCAGTGGTTTTATTGCCAAGGCCAAAGAGAGACCGCAGCAGGTCAGGCAGGTACTGGATACGCTGCGCAGCCAGGGAATCACCCAGACCTATCGGGCTGTGATGAAGAAGCTGGACGCCTATTCTCCGCTGGGCTACTCCTCTGCCGGTGAGGTGATTGGTGTCGCGGCTGATGTGCAGGAATTCAGGGTCGGCGATCTTGTCGGTTGTGCCGGGTTGACCGCATCCCATGCAGAGGTGGTCAGTGTCCCTAAAAATCTCTGCGTAAAACTCTCACCCAAAGCTGATCTATGCCAGTCTGCCTATAACACGCTGGGTGCGATTGCCATGCAGGGTGTGCGACAGGCAGACCTGCGCCTGGGGGAAACCTGTGCGGTTATCGGGTTGGGTCTTTTGGGACAGTTGACCGCGCTGATCCTGAGGGCCTCCGGAGTACGAGTTGTGGGGATCGATATCGATTCTGCCATGGTTGAAACCGCTTCAAAACATTGTGCCGACTTGGCCCTGCATAGAAATCAGAGTGGGATTGAGAACAGGATCCAGCAGTTTACGGATGGGTTGGGGTGTGATGCAGTTATCATTGCTGCCGCGACTTCGTCACTGGACCCGATCAATTTTGCCGGAACCATCTGCCGCAAGCGCGGTACGGTTGTTGTGGTCGGCGCTGTGCCGACCGGATTTGACCGTGATCCCCATTATTACCGCAAGGAACTGCAGCTGAAGATGTCCTGCTCTTACGGGCCGGGACGTTATGAATCCGGCTACGAGGAAAAAGGGCTGGATTATCCTGCTGCTTATGTGCGCTGGACGGAAAACAGGAATATGCTGGCTTTTCAACAATTGCTGGAGTCAAAGCGGATTGATGTCTCCTATCTTACTACCCACACTTTCAAGCTGATTGATGCAATCAAGGCATATGATCTGCTGATGAACAAATCCGCCCCGTTTGTGGGTATCCTGATCGAATATGACCAGACCAGGGATATTAGCAAGGATGCCACTTTCAAGTATACGGATCCGGCCCGGATCGGTTCCGCTTCAGTGAAGGCCGGAATCGGGTTTATAGGCGCCGGTTCCTATGCCCAGAGTCATCTGCTGCCCAATATTCAGACCGGTGATGGCGTCGTGTTGCGCGGGGTGATGACAACTACCCCCACAAGTGCCAAATCGGTTGCCGACAGATACGGTTTCAGATTCTGCACCTGCCGGTCGGAGGATATTTTTTCCGATGCAGCTATTAACACGGTGTTCATTGCCTCACGACATGATACGCATGCTGCATATGTAAAGGGTGCGCTACTGGCTGGCCGTAATGTGTTTGTTGAAAAACCGCTCTGTTTGACGATTGAGGAGTTGCGGGAGATATTCGAAATAAGGCAGTCAATGGTGGAAAGCAGGCACCTGTTGATAGGATTCAATCGTCGTTTTGCGCCTTTGTCCATGGAATTGAAAAAAAACTTTTCCAACGGCCCTCTGGCCATGACCTACCGTGTTAATGCGGGTGCTGTTCCAAAAGATTCCTGGATTCAGGACCCACAGGTCGGCGGAGGCAGAATCATCGGTGAGGTCTGTCATTTTATCGATTTCATGACATGGCTGAATGGTTCACTGCCGCTTTACATCAATTGTGTTGCCATGGATGACCCCAATCACCTGCTTGATACGGTAATCATGACACTTACTTACGGGAACGGTTCCATCGGTACTGTCTCCTATTTTGCCAATGGCGATAAAAGTTTCCCTAAAGAGCGGATTGAGGTTTTTGGCAACAATTGCTCGGCGGTGCTGGATGATTTCAGAAGCCTGACAATTCACTCCAGAGGTAAAAAATCCGAGAGCAGGTCATCGACCCAGGACAAGGGACAAAAAAATATGGTCAGCAGTTTTATTAGCACGATCAAAAAAGGTGGTCCTGAATTGATCGGTTTTAATGAAATCATTTCTACAACTATCGCCACTTTTGGTGCTCTGGAGTCGATCCGCAGCGGCCAGAGTGTCAGTGTTGACTTATCGCGCATTATTCATTGAATATTCAAAAACATTAACCCGATTGTCAGGGCGTTGTAACAAAGTTTTTGTATAGTTACAGCGCAATATAAATAAATCCCCAAGGTAATATTATGGCCATGTACACATGCAGGCTCGGCTCTCCTGACGGCAGGATTCTGCAACGGGAGATCGAGGCGGCGGATTCGTCTATTCTGCACGCCAGCCTGGAAGATCAGGGCTTTCATGTGTTTGAGCTGAAGAAGAAACCGTTTCAGTTTCTGATGAATGGCGGAGCCGGGCGTCGTCGTGTGGACAGTCGCACGCTGCTGACTTTTAATCAGGAGATGCTGGTGCTGCTCAAGGCCGGGCTTCCGATCATGCAGGTGCTGGATACCATTCTGGAGCGTCACGATAGCGGAAAGTTTACGGATGTGCTGCGCCAGGTACGTGAAGAGGTCAAGGGCGGGGCTTCGCTTTCCGCCGCCATGGACCGGCACAGCGGCATGTTTCCGCACCTCTATATCGCATCCATCAAGGCCGGAGAACGCACCGGCGACCTGCCGCACACCATCCGACGGTTCATCCAGTACCTTAAACGGGTGGATGAAATCCGTAAAAAGGTTATTACGGCCCTGTTTTATCCGTCCATCATTGTCACGGTGGCTTTTTTTGCTGTGATGTTGCTGCTGGTCTATGTTGTACCAACCTTCAGTCAGATTTATGCCGATGCCGGTTCCCAGCTCCCTTTGCCGACCCAGATGCTGATTATTTTTACCACATTTTTGAAGCGCTACATCCTGTTTGCCATAGTGCTGGCTTTCGGATTGGCCGAAGTCCTGCGCAGATGGTACCGGACGGAGAGCGGTAGATATATGGTGGACAGCTTCAAGCTAAAGGTGCCGTTTCTGGGTGATGTGTTCAACAAGTACGCGGTGGCCGGATTTACCCGGACTCTGGCAACAGTTCTGGGTAGCGGTATTCCGGTGGTTGAGGCGTTGCGCATGTCGGTCGGCACCCTGGATAATATGTTCATGGAAAAACGGATGCTGGAAGCGGTCAGATATATTGAGGAGGGTGGCAGGATCTCCGCCGCCTTTGAGCGTATCAACATCATGCCGCCGCTGGCCCTGCGCATGCTGGGAGTCGGGGAGGCCACCGGCTCGCTGGAGGATATGCTGATATCCGTTGCCGATTATCTGGAAGATGAACTGGCAGCCAAAATGCAGGTGCTGACTACGGCCATTGAACCGTTGGTAATGGTTGTAATGGGAATCATTATCGGCGGGATTATCATTACCATGTACCTGCCGGTGTTTAAAATTGC
>JBGSQR010000087.1:0-3338 GCA_041737975.1 Geobacterales bacterium
CCGATCTCTGATTTCTGATTGTTGGGCAAGGGAGATGCAAGTTGAAAAAAACTGTAAATTTATCCCACAATAACTCTAAAATACTTATCATTGATGATGACCCCACCAATCTGCTCCTGATTTCCCATTACCTAAAAGATAAAAACTATTCTGTCTGCACGGCTGAAAATGGCGCAACCGGCCTGGAGATTGCCCGTCAACAAAAGCCCGATCTGGTACTGCTGGATATCCAGATGCCTGTAATGGATGGTTTTGCCGTCTGCAATGCACTTAAATCTGCGGAGGAAACAGTCCATATTCCGGTGATTTTCATGACCGCATTGTCGGGGCAGGAAAACAGAATCAAGGGTTTTGAGCTGGGTGCGGTTGATTATGTGATCAAGCCGGTTGTTAAACAGGAACTACTGGCCAGAATAAATGTTCACCTGCAGATGAGAAGGTTGACGCAAGATTTGCAAAGCGCCAATGCCTCCATGGAAACTCTAATACAGTTGAGAACAGAGGAACTGGAACGGGTAAACGCCAAGCTGCATAAAACCGCTGTTTTTAACCAGCAGATTGTTGACAGTATTGACGAAGGTGTTGTGGTCTATGGGCCTGATCTCAAGTACAGGTTCTTTAATACATTCATGGAACGCATCAGCGGTTTCAGCTCCGATGAAGCTGTCGGCAGAAATATTTATGATATTTTCCCGCAGGAAATTGGAACTCTGGTGGAGGAACATCTGCTCAAGGCTTTGGCTGGGCAGAAAACACCTCCATTTGACTTTTACATAGGCTACAGCAGTACCTGGCTTTCGGTTAAATACTCACCGATTATTAATGCTGATGGAGAGGTAATCGGCGTTTTGGGCATAGGTACTGACATAACAGGCAGGAAGCGTTTTGAGGAGCAGTTGCGCAAACTGTCCATGATTGTGGAGCAGATACCGGAAACCATCGTGATTACGGATACTGCCGGCACTATCGAATATGTTAACTCCAGTTTTACTGAGCTGACCGGTTACACCAGCCAGGAGGCGATCGGACAGAATCCGCGCATACTAAAAGCGGAAGATAACCCGGAATGGGTTCACCGGGATTTGTGGGAAACCATCTCTTCCGGCTTGGTCTGGAAGGGTGAGTTGCATAACAGGAAAAAGAACGGCGCACTTTTCTGGGAACAGGCCACAATAGCTCCATTTAGAAACACCGACGGCAGTTTGAAGGGTTACATCGCCATAAAAGAAGATATTACGGCCAGGAAAGAACTTCAAAGACAGCTGGAGCAGTCCCAGAAGATGGAGGCTATCGGGCTTCTGGCCGGTGGAATTGCCCATGATTTTAACAATATCCTGACCGTTATTCATGGTTTCTGCACAATCATGCAGATGGATATGGATAAGGATGATCCCAATCAGGAGAACCTGCATGAAGTCGTCACCGCAGCGGAAAGGGCGGGAGAGCTGACTAACAGCCTGCTGGCTTTCAGCCGCAAACAGGTTATGAACATCCATCAGGTGGAGTTAAAATCAGTTATCACTGATGTGGGTAAACTGCTTCGCCGGATAATCGGTGAGGACATCAAGCTTGATATCAATTTTAAAGGCGAAAAGCTCTATGTGAATATAGACATTACAAGGATCAGCCAGGTTTTGATCAATCTGGCTACCAACGCCAGAGACGCCATGCCCCTTGGTGGACGGATCATTATTGAGGTTGAGCCGGTTGAGTTTGGCGGGTCTGAGCTTTATAACCAGAATCTGTGTTCAGTTGGAACGTTTATCCTGATCAGGGTTTCCGATACCGGCAGCGGGATCCAGGAAGAGATTCTGGACAAGATTTTTGAACCTTTTTATACATCAAAGCATGCCGATAAGGGAACTGGACTCGGCCTTTCCATTGTTTACGGTATAGTCATGCAGCACAACGGCTATATTACCGTCAATAGCAGTCCTGGTAACGGAACCACTTTTAATATTTATCTTCCGATCAGCAAGGGAGACAGCGTTGACAAACAACTGCCTCCTCAGATGGAGCCGTTTCGCAAGGGAGACGAGACTATCCTTGTGGCGGATGATGAACCGGCCACCAGAGGTTTCCTGTATAAATTATTAAGTAAATACGGTTATAAGGTGATTCTGGCGGAAGACGGGCTGGATGTGGTGGACAAGTATCAGGCCGGCAAAAATGAGATTGCCATGGTTATACTGGACGTCATGATGCCCGGTATCAGTGGCAAAGACGCGCTGGACAGAATGAGGGCCATCACCCCTGATTTGAAGGCGCTGTTTCTGAGCGGCTATGAAGCAGACCTGCTGCAGAAAAAATATGACATGCAGGAAAACTACGAACTGCTTAACAAACCGGTTTTTGCTGTTACACTGTTGGATAAGGTTAGGGAGATTCTGGACAGGTGATTGTGAGTTCCTTCCCCCTGAGGACCTCCAAAGGGCCTAAAGGAGAAGGTGGCCGAAGGCCGGATGAGGGGGCAGCAGTGCCATGAAGCCAACTCTGCCCCCTCACCCTAGCCCTCTCCCTCATGGAGAGGGGATTTTTAGAAAAAACCTATTTTAGGGGTACCCGTGAACCTGAATTGCCTGGTTATAGATGATGAGGAATCCATCCAGAGAACCATCAGTGCCTTTCTCAAGCGCGAAGGCATTGCCGTAAGCTGTGTCTCCGACTATCAGCAGGCGGAAAAACTGATCAGGAAAAATCATTATCATCTGATCTTTCTGGATGTTTTTCTCGGGGAAAGCAGCGGTATTGATCTGCTGCGGGATATCAGATCCTATGATCAGGACTCCATGATCGTCATGATCACCGGGCAGCCTGACATGGATTCCATAACTGAAGCTCTGCGGCTGGGCGCTCTGGATTTTCTGACCAAACCTTTCTCCTATCAACAGATTCTGGCAATTGTGCACCGGGCATTAAGAACCAGGCTGATGGAAATTGAAAAAGAACAGAAGCAGGCCAACCTGGATGCTATTTTCCGCAGTGCCTCGGACGCCATTATACTGGTCGATCAGGATAATCGTTTGCTGCAGTCCAATGATGCAGCCCTCAGGTTGTGCGGTTATACGGCAGATCATCTTGGTCTTGCCATGTGTGATATTGATTCCGGCTGTTCCGGCAAATGCCGGGAAATGCTGGCAGAAGTGGTCCGAGATGGGGCGCTCATTCAGGCCAGGCGTTTTGAATGTTCTTGCACCGGAGGCACAAAAAAATATTTCAGCTTCAGCGCCTCACCCGTAACCGATCATAAGGGCGCAATCAGCGGCGCTGTCGCCATTATGAGGGATGAAACCCATCTGGTTTTTCTGGAAAAACAGTTGAATCAGCAGAACGGGTAT
>JBGSQR010000092.1:0-1945 GCA_041737975.1 Geobacterales bacterium
CCATCAACCGACAGCAATAAAGTTATACTATCTGAACTTTCAGCCAAATCAGCCATATCGGAGGCCTTCATGACCACTAACGAAAAGACACTGACCTGCGGTGACTGCGCTACCATCAATTGCAGCACCCGTGCATCAACTTTCCCGGCCTTCTGCCTGACAGAAGCGGAAGACAGAGAGCAGATTGAAGAAGTCAAACAGCTCTATCTGGAAGATCCATTACTTTCCAAGTTGACTACTGTTGCTGCAGAAATCGAATCAAGCCACTACTGCAAACTGACGCGAGTTGAAGAAACTATCGCTTTTGCCAAAGGTATCGGCGCAAAAAAGATCGGCATTGCAACCTGTGTGGGGTTAATTAACGAGGCTAAAGCATTCAAGAAGATCCTGGATGCTCAAGGGATGGAAAACTTCACCGTTGCTTGCAAGGTTGGCGCGATTGACAAAACAGAGGTCGGTATTCCTGAAGGGCACAAGATTAAGCAGGGGAAACATGAATCAGCTTGCAATCCGGTCCTGCAGGCCAAGATACTTGCAAGAGAAAAAACCGATTTCAACGTGATTATCGGCCTATGCGTTGGGCATGACTCCATGTTCATCAAATATTCAGAAGCACCAACCACCTGCCTGGTGGCCAAAGACCGGGTTCTGGCCCACAACCCTGCCGGAGCACTTTACTGCAGTAACTCCTACTATAAACGTCTGACCAACAAGCTTGAATTTTAGTTTACTGGTCGTCAGCCAATGTCGCCGTCAAATATAAACGGCCCCATCGCACGCATGCAATGGGACCGTTTGCCTACCAGAGATCATTCCGGGCCATACCGAAGGCGATCCCATCCTCATAGGCATTTCACGAAGCAATCATCAGAAAAGAACTTTTACCAACAACCATCCAACAACGCATCCTGTTCCAACGCCAATGAAACCCGGGATTATAAAGCTGTGATTCAGTATATACTTGCCGATCCTGGTCGTTCCTGATCGGTCAAAGCCGATACAAGCTAAATCGCTGGCATAGGTTGGCAGAAAGAAATATCCATAACCGGCCGGCAGAAACGCCAGAATAACCAGTGGGTCTACTCCGATGCTTAGTCCAAGCGGTACAATTGCGGCCAACGCAGCAGCCTGGCTGTTAACAAGCTTTGAAACGAGAAACAGAACAATAGCATATGTCCATGGCTGGGTTTTAACAACACCGGCCAGCGTCTCTTTAAGCATAGCAAAATGCGCCTGAAAGAAAGTATCCGCCATCCAGGCTACACCAAAAATGGAAATGACAGCCACCATACCGGCTTTGAAAACTGTGCCGTTCGGGATATCCTGCGGTTTAATTTTGCTGACCATCAGAATAATTGCACCAGCGGAAAGCATCATCATCTGGATAACCAGATTCATGGAAAGAGGTTTTATCTTGCCAACTGCACCGAAAGACGGGCGCAATTCAGGGAACGCCCCCAGAAGCACTACTGCGGCTATGGCACCAAAAAAGATCCAGGTTGACCAGTACGCTTCCTTCGGAAAAACTTTATCAAGCAAAGTTGCTGATTCACCGTAGATAAAATCGCGCTGAGCAGGATCCTGCAGTTTGGCCTGGAATTCAGGATCCTTATCCAGGTCCTTACCACGCTTCATACTCCAGAGTGCGGCCAGAATTACACCACTGAGTGTGGCAGGCACACCGATGGAGAGAATGTCCAGCAGGCTGAGCGGGTGAGCGGACTTGCCGAGCATTGCCACCATGGAGACCACGGCAACCGAAACCGGCGAGGCCAGAATACCGATTTGTGATGAAACCGAAGCAACCGCCATGGGACGTTCCGGGCGGATACCTTTTTTGATAGCGATATCATAGATGATCGGGAACATGGTGTAGACGACATGACCGGTTCCGCACATGACAGTCAGGGCCCAGGTTGTCAAAGGCGCCAAAAATGTAATATGT
>JBGSQR010000093.1:0-2606 GCA_041737975.1 Geobacterales bacterium
ACCACCGCCGCCGCCACCAGTTGAGCAACCAAAGGTAGAAACTGTTAAGTTTTTGCCCCCGGAAGTTAAAAAAGATGAAGAGGTGCCCATCGAAACACCTCCTCCGACCGTTGAGAAGCTTGAAGTGGCGATTGCTGCGGATAAAACTCAGGAAGGAGATCCTAACGCCGAAGAGATTATTATTGCCCCGGAAGCAGTTGCAGCACCTAGTAGAGGAGCCGTAGTTGAAGCAAAGGTTGAAGAGCAGATCTTTACCGTTGTGGAGCAAAATCCAGAATTTCCAGGTGGGATTGCAGAAATGTATAAGTTTCTTGGTAAAAACATCAAGTATCCAAGTGCAGCTTCCCGTGCCAATGTTTCGGGTAAGGTATTTTTAACTTTTGTTGTAAATACCGATGGCAGTATTCAGGATGTCTCTGTTTTGAAAGGACTAGGTTTCGGTTGTGACGAGGAAGCTATGCGGGTTGTAAAAACAATGCCCAAGTGGAAGCCTGGAAAACAGTCGGGCCGTCCGGTTCGGGTTAAGTATAACCTACCGATCAACTTCCAACTCGAGTAAAGTAAATTATGAAAAAAAGACCATTTCATCAGGAAATAGGATTTATTACCTCGATGTTCATGGCTCTGGTTTACATAGGAGGAGGGATCTACTTGATCGCCTCCTCCTTGTCTTTTAGATTCCTGCCTGCGGGCAGTGCAGCACGCTATATTTTTGCAGTTGCTTTGATCGCATATGGAATTTACCGGGGATATCGGGCACGAGAATTCAGGCAAGAATAATTAAAAAAGGTATGAAAGCACGATTCAGAACATTACGTACGAATATTTGCCTGCTTGGAGGATTTTTACTGCTTTGGAATTGTACTTCAGGCAATTTGGATAATCCCCGGCAGGGTACAATTAATGTATCTTCTGACGAATCTTTTCAGCCCCTTGTTGATGCGCTTACGCTTGCTTATGAAGGTATTTATCCTGAGGCACATTTTATTGTTAGTTATAAACCTGAACAGGAAGCTATTTTGGCATTATTAAAAGATAGCGCCCGAATTGCCTTCACAAGCCGCGTGCTTACGGTGGAAGAAAAGGAGATTATCCGAAAGCAGGAAGGCAGCGTAAAAGAGCAAAAAATTGCGATTGATGGAATAGCCTTAATTACCTCAACCGCCAATCAGGATAGTTTAATTACCCTGAAAGAATTAGAAGGAATTTTCAAAGGCCAAATTAAAGATTGGTCACAAGTAAAAGGGAGCGGGCATTCGGGGCCAATTACCCTGGTGTTTGATAATTCGAATTCGAGCAATCTAAATTTCATGCTCAAAAGGTTTGGTGTAGAAGATGTGACTAAGCTCCCTTTGTACACAACAAATTCAAATGAAGAAGCAATTGCTCATGTACGTGAAAATCGCTCGGCTATCGGGTTTATTGGTGTAAATTGGCTCAGCGATGGAGATGCACTTCTGACGCATGAATTGTCGAAAGGATTACGTGTAATGGGCATTTCAGAAAAGAATAATCCAAGCACAATAGCCGACTATGCTCAACCTTTTCAACGTCAATTGAGAGAAGGGAAATACCCGTTGGCACGATTTATATATATCATTAGCAGAGAAGGGTTTTCGGGTCTCGGAGGCGGATTAATGACATATATTGCCCGAGATGTAGGAGGTTTAGTTATTGAAAAAATGGGACTTGTTCCTACCATTCCATACCCTAGAGATATTGAGGTTCAAACCAAACAAAATTTTTAGCGTTGGCCTACAATTTATTATCTTTGAAACTGTTTACTAGTACAAATCAAATTTTTATTCCTTTTTCAAACCGGTTAAGAAATGAACACTAAATTAAAAAACTTAATTGGAACACTTTCTTTGAGTTTGCTTTCGCTTGTATCTGCGTTTGCGCAAACTGCTCAGGAAGGCTTTGACCATCTGAATGCTGAACGCACAAAAGAGGCGAAAGAAGTCTTTACCAAACTGGCAGAAAGTGCTCCAACCATCGAAAACCTATATAATTTAGGTTACTTCTATGTCCGCACAAATCAGCTGGATGAAGCTCAAAAAGCGTTTGAAAAAGGTGCTGCTCTGGATGAGAAAGAATACCTGAATCAAATAGGGCTTGCAACAGTAGCACTTGGTAAGGGAGATAAAGCAAAGGCACAGGAAATTATCGCCAATGCCGAAAAGAAAACCCGTGGAAAAGATGCTCAAATTCTTTTCCGGGCAGGTGAGGCTTACACATTATTTGAAAAGAATAATGATCCTGCCGAAGCAATTCGTCTATTGGATGCTGCTATTAAGCGTGATAATACGCTGGCAGATGCTCATTTGGCCAAAGGAGACGCTTTGCTTTCACGCAATGAAGGAGGTCCTGCTGTAACAGCCTATGAATATGCACTGACTGCAAAGCCAAACTACGCCCTGGCAAACAACAAAATTGGTCAGGTTTATCTCCGTGGAAAAAACTATAATCAGGCACTGGATTTTTACAAAAAAGCAATTGAGGCTTCACCTGATTTTGCGCCAGCCTATAAAGATCTTGCCGAATTGTACTTTCTTGCCCGCCAATACAAGCGTGCTGCCGAAAATTTTGACATGTATATCCAGAAA
>JBGSQR010000131.1:0-2802 GCA_041737975.1 Geobacterales bacterium
GGACTTTAGGAATTTGCTCGTTAGTTACGAGCGCATTCTACCGCTTAAAATGGCCTCTAATTTATCAGCACGACAGTCTGCAACCTTACTGCACGAGATATCTGGGGGAAATTTAGGAGATTTAAATCGTATTCTCGTTGAATGCGCTAAGGATGCTATTTTATCTGGTGCTGAGCAAATTTCGATTGAAACCATCAAAAAATTCAAATCACTTAAACCTACAGCAGGTCTGCGAAAAGTGAACTGAGTATCGCTATGGATAAGCCTTGGCCGATAGACATGCCCTTAATGCAGGATGAAATACTGAGCTCATGGATTATCAGGACTGCGTTTGAGAACGGTTCATACCCGTTGGCATGGAGCTGGTATTTATGGGGAAAACGCAGGGTGTGGACGATTGATATCGATAGATTTTGTCAACCTGATTATCTTGCGTTGCTAGTAACTCCAAGTATTACTCATGCGTCATTAAATTCAGCAACATTATTTCCATGGCTCTCTAATGTCGTTTCACTAGATTTACAAGCCTACAATCATAGTTGGCCGTGGGTGAATCCGCTGGGTTCTAGAAATAGGGATCGTACAGGAGGCTTGCGGTATTGCCCAATATGCTTAAGTAATAGTCCGGCGTACTATAGACGGCTTTGGCGCTTTTCCTGGCAGCATTCTTGTGCAGTACATCAGTGTTTACTTAGGGATTGTTGTCCAAATTGCGCGGGTCCTATTTGCCCACATAAATTCAAGTCGGGTACATCAAATATCGCTCTCTGTGCGTTATGTGGACACTCTCTATGTGACATCACGGTAGAAAAGTCATCACTATTGTCGTTGAAAACCCAAGTGCTTATGAACATCGTTTTGGAGGGGAGTCGAACATACGAGCGTCCATGGGAAATGAAAAATCCTTCTGAGCTATTTCTGACGATTAGATACCTTGTTGCTCTGCTCAATCGTGCATACCTTGATCAACTGGTTGCTGACAGAGTTTTATTTAAGTTTCTAGAAATTGAGCAAGTTCCATTTTCAGCATTACATTCAAGTGTAGAAAGGACATCGATCGAAAGAATGCATTTGTGGTTTGATAAAATCTACATAATGCTTTCTACTCCGCTAGTTAATTTTGCAGAGCAGCTTGCAGCATTTGGATATACACAGAGAACCTTATTAGGGCGAGTCAGTTTGCCTTGTAGCCCACAAATACAGTTTCTATTGAAACATTTACCTGATGGTTTGGTGAGAACAAGGACTGTTTTTGGCTCACGTCCTAATAAAAAACAGCCGACTCCACGAGCAATAGTTGAGTCGATGTGGTGTGAGCTAAAGGATTTTTTACCGTGAAGCAGTGCAGTGGCTGTGAGCAGTTCGTGTCAAAAATTCATCGTCACTACTTTGGTAAAACCTATTGCACTGATTGCTATCAGTATCTTTTTCCCTCAAAAAAATGCAAAGCTTGTGGCAAATTCAAAAGGATCTTCAGGCATGAACCCAGCGAAAAGTGTCAGCAATGTATGCTCAAGGAAATGCCTTGTCATCGCTGCGGTAGACTGGATTATCCGCTAGGGAAAATCACTATCTATGGTCCGGTTTGTAATTCCTGTTCTCCATACTATCGTCAGATTAAGTGCTGCTTTTTGTGTGGCCTTGCTTCAAGAACTGTATCTCGCTATCTGATGCTAGGTGAGTTGGAACCGATATGTTTTCAGTGTGTTAAAGCTCGTCATTTCAAAAAATGTGTTGGCTGCAAAGAGATAAAACGCCCGTATTTATCGAACCTAGATCGCTCTAGTTTATGCAAAGAGTGCACTGTTAGACCTTTCAAACAATGTGTTATTTGTAACAAAAACATACCATCTGGAGCATATGGCCGAAAGTGCTCTAATTGTTTTGCTGAAGAGACACTAGTTAAACGTATAAAGGTTAATAAGGTTGGTTTATCGAAATATATTGCCCAGTTATACGAAGAATATTCAGCTTGGTTGTCGCATAGGCGTGGGGCTGCACATGCATCAAGGCAAATTCTAAACGACCGACAGATATTTGAATGCCTTGATTATAGCTTTAGAAAAAATGGGCGCATGCCTGATTACCGGAAGTTTAGTCGAGATTTGTTCAATGCTGATACACGCCAGAGCACTTTGACAAAAAAGTTTTTTGCAGAAAAAGACTTATTTTCGGCAGAAAAATGTTTATACCAAGACATTGATGAGAAAAATCGTATTAGGCGATTGATAAACAGTTTTAGTTATGTAGGCTGTTATCACTCTGATATTTTACTGAGGTATTACCGTACTCTTCTCTGTAGATATCGACAGGGTAAAATAAGCATTCGTTCTGTAAGGTTAGCGCTCTCGCCTGCAGCGGAAATCGTGAGACTAGCTCTGTTGCAACACAAAGAAAAATTTGATCAAGAGCTCTTGAACCAGTACTTATGGCTTCATCTTGGACAAAGAAATGCTAGCTATAGTTTTGTCAGTTACTTGCGCCGCCAAGAGATGTTAGAGCTGAAAGTTCCTAGTAAAGAGTACTTCACACTTCCCAACACAAATGAATCGAAAAAGCGTTTGAAACTCCAGCTGATTGCGCTGTTGGCTAAGGAAATGGTCTTCAGTATTCGTTTTCTGGAATTGGGAATGGCTTACTTCCATGGTTGCAAATTACCTAAAGAGCTCTGTAAAATTGAACTTTATCGTAATTGTAAGAAGGGAAACGAATTCTATACAATATACTTTGCCAAATTGGCTTATACACTTCCAAACCCTAATATTGCAGTCTCTTAATTTGCATATAAACGTTAAGTTTGAG
>JBGSQR010000176.1:0-6530 GCA_041737975.1 Geobacterales bacterium
TCAATTTCTTGTTTTAATTGATCGACGTCCTGCTGGTAAGAGCTGGTTGTTTTTTGTTGAATCGACAATTCACTGTCGAAGAGGCTAGAAACCAGTTTTTTTATAGTTGAATTTTTGCCAGTTTTTTTGTCCAAGTCCCTAAGTGTCGAAGTGTCCTCTATTCGCATGATCACTCCTGTTTTTATAAATCAATCAACAATACCATATTAACAGGTCTCTTACAATTGCAGTGAAAATGCAACAATCAGTTTTGTTCAATATGTAGATGTGATACAAAGACAATAATTAAAACGCTGTCAATATATACAGTCAGTATTGTTTAGAACATTAGTTGTTGAATTGCTGGAGACTTTTAGATGTCACCAAAGAATAAACTTGCAGAGCGTCGTAAAAGGATTCGTGAAGGTCTAATTATAATCCTTGCGATTATCCTGATTGCATTTTTAACCAAGGCAGAAATACGTTTAACACAGTTGAGCGTAGATTCAGCAATAGGAAGTAATATAGCCATTTTTGCCGTAATTAATATTGTTATATTGCTTGTAATTTTATTGGTTTATCTCGTCTGCCGTAATGTTGTTAAACTTTTGGTAGAAAGCCGCTCAAACCCTCTGGGGGCAAGGCTGCGAACAAAACTCGTCATGTCTTTTGTAGGATTGTCACTTGTTCCCACAATGCTACTGTTCTTTGCTGCTGCCGGATTCATTAATAATACAATTCATAACTGGTTTAATAACCAAATTGAGACTTCGCTCAGTGAATCACTCGAAGTAGCTCAAACCTATTATAAAAACTCTGCAACCAATGCCCTATATTATGGCCGCCAGATCAGTGTCTTTATACGAACTCAGAAGCTATTGAATCAGGATAATCTTCCTCAGTTGAAGGAATTGATTAGGCAAAAACAGAAAGAATATAATCTTGGTGTTGTAGAAGTTTATTCAGCACAGAAGGAAGAACTTGTCAGGGCATCTAACCCTGATGTCCCTAAAGGTGAATTTACCAATCCGGCCTCAGAAGATATCATGCGTGTACTTTCTGGCAATGAACTCTCCAGAATTAATACGGTTGGAAAAGCCGATCTGATAAGGGGTATTGTACCCATATACTCGACTTGGAATGACAAGGATGTGGTTGGGGCTGTTGTTGTAAATTACTATGTTCCATATTCACTTGTTAATAAAATGAAGGAGATTACGCAGTCATATAATGAGTTTAAACAGTTAAAAATCCTAAAAAACCCGATCCGGGCCGGATATATTTTGACGTTATTTTTGATTACGACAGTAATTGTTTTCTTTGCGTATTGGATGGCTGTTTATTTAGCGAACAGTATGACTAAACCTGTTCAGGAACTGGTGGAAGCAACAAGAGAAGTAGCAAACGGAAATTTAGATGTTCAGATACAGCTGGAGTCTGATGACGAAATTGGAATGCTTGTCCAGTCTTTCAATAAGATGACTAATGATCTTCAGGCTAAACAGTTGGCCTTGAACTCATTCAATGCGGAACTTTCGCGAATTAATCTTGAAATTGAACAACGTCGCAGATATATGGCAATCGTACTTCGAAATGTTGCAGCTGGAGTTATTTCAACTGACAAAAGCGGCATAATAACAACAATTAACAAGTCAGCGGAAATGCTTCTTAATATAAATACCGGAACAGTGATCGGTAAAAATTTTCGTGAAATACTGAAGGATGCTGATCTTGAAATTGTTAAGGAAACTTTACGTGACCTTTTGGCTGCAAGGCAGGATACCGTTAATAGGCAGATTTCAGTCGATATTCATGGGGTTAGAAAGGTTCTACATCTGCACCTGACAATGCTACGTGATGATGCCGGTGATTTCCTTGGTACAGTTCTTGTTTTGGATGACTTAACTCAGGTGATGAAGGTGCAACGTATGGCCGCTTGGAGAGAGGTTGCCCGGCGTATTGCCCATGAAATAAAAAACCCACTGACACCTATTCAGCTTTCTGCACAGAGACTCCGGAAACGGTACTTATCTCGCTTCAGCGATGATGAAAAGGTTTTTGATGAGTGTACCGAGATGATAATAAAGTCTGTTGATGAACTAAAGAATCTTGTTAATGAGTTTTCAAACTTTGCCAGAATGCCAGCAATTAATCCGAAACCAAACGATCTTAATTCCATTATTCGAGAGACACTCACGCTTTACCAGGAGGCGCACAGAAAAGTTGAGTTTGTTTTTGAACCAGATTCAAAACTTCCGCAACTGGTAATTGACAGAGATCAGATCAAGCGAGTTGTAATAAATATTCTGGAAAATTCTCTGGCGGCAATGGAGCAGCAGGGTAAAATCGAGATAAGAAGTCTCTTTGATGTTGAACTTAAAATGGTTTCGCTTACAATTGCAGATAATGGTCCAGGGATACCTATGGAAGATAAACCTCGTTTGTTTGAGCCATATTTTTCCACTAAAAAGACTGGAACAGGTTTAGGGCTGGCAATAGTAAATAGTATAGTTTCTGATCATAACGGATTCGTACGAGTCAGAGACAACCATCCGCATGGCGCCTGTTTTGTGGTTGAACTACCCGTTGGTTAATGGAACAAATTGAGGCGGATGCAACTTTTTTTCTCAATCTCAATCTTAACCTGTTTTTTTAAGGAGTATTAAATGTCAAAAACAATCCTTGTAGTTGATGACGAGAAAGATATCAGGACCTCACTTACCGGTATTCTTGAGGATGAAGGATATCAAGTCATTACAGCTACTAGTGGCATTGAAGCGGTTGAAACTGTCAGGCAGGACCTTCCTGATCTGGTCTTACTAGATATTTGGATGCCTGGTATTGATGGTTTAGAAACGCTTGAAAGATTGAAATCGCTCTTTCCTTCACTGACAGTAATTATGATTTCAGGACATGGGACTATTGAAACGGCAGTAAAATCGACCAAGCTTGGTGCTTATGATTTTATCGAAAAACCGCTTTCTTTGGACAAAGTTCTTATTACTGTCAGCAATGCGCTGCGTATGAAAGAACTGCGTGTAGAAAATGAAGAGTTGAAACGTGTTGTTGGAAACGAATACGAACTGGTTGGCAACAGTCCAGCTATGGGGGCTTTGAGGGAGCAGATAGTGCGTGTTGCCCCCACAACTGCGTCGGTTCTGGTAACCGGTGAAAACGGCACCGGGAAGGAGTTGGTGGCACGCTCTATCCATTATTACAGTCAGCGTAGCGAAAAACCGTTTATTGCCATAAATTGTGCTGCCATACCGGAAGAGTTGATTGAGAGTGAACTGTTTGGACATGAAAAGGGTGCTTTTACAGGTGCCGTTGCCCAAAAAAAAGGGAAGTTCGATATAGCTGATGGTGGTACCCTTTTTCTTGATGAGATCGGGGACATGTCACTGAAAACCCAGGCTAAGGTCTTGCGCATTCTTCAGGAACGCTGTTTTGAACGAGTAGGCGGAAACCGGCTGGTATCGGTAGATGTAAGAATAATTGCAGCAACAAACAAGTCACTGGAAAATGAAATCAGTCTGGGTCGTTTTAGGGAAGATCTTTATTACCGTTTGAATGTAATTCCGTTCAGGGTGCCAGCACTTCGGGAACGAGTTGAAGATCTGCCGCTTCTGGTGCCCCATTTTGTTAGCCAGTTTTATCATCATGAAGGTCGTGAGCCAAAGACTTTTCTGCCGGAAACACTTGTTTTACTTTGTCAGCACGATTGGCCAGGCAATGTCAGGGAGCTGAGAAACATAATTGAAAGAATATTGATTATGACGCCAGGCGAAGTGATCACACCCTCAGATGTGCCCGGACTATTCATAAATCGACAGAAAATGGAGTCGTCCGAGTCTAAAACGGGCGGTTTAAGTGGTGCTGAAACTTTGCGCGAAGCTCGTGAAGGGTTTGAGCGTGATTTTATTATTCAGAAGTTGGAAGAAAATGATTGGAATATTTCGCGTACAGCTGAGTTGATTGAGCTTGAACGTAGTAACCTGCATCGTAAGATCAAGTCCTACGGGATTGATATGAAAAAGTAGCAGATCAAAACATTAGTCGTTGTTTTTGGTGGCTGCCTGTTTCTCAGCTTTTTTTCGGCTTCTCAGGCAGGAAAAAAATGAGCTCAATAGTTCTGAGCATTCCTTTTCAAGGATGCGTGAGATTAGATTAACTCTGTGATTAAGTCGGTCATCTGAAGAAAAGTCGTAAAGTGACCCAGCTGCACCACCTTTGGGATCATAACATCCGAAAACTACTGTTGGTATACGTGATAAAATAATAGCCCCCATGCACATGGTACAGGGCTCAAGGGTTACATACAGAGTGCTATCAAGTAGCCGCCAGGAACTAAGTTTTCTGGCGGCTTTTTTTATTGCGATTAGTTCTGCATGTGCAGTCGGGTCTTGATTAGACTCTCGTAGATTGTAGCCGCGCGAGATGATTCGTCCATTTTGGACAATAACGCAGCCGATAGGAACTTCTTTTTTTGCCTCTGCCTTGCGAGCCTCGATAATAGCAAGTCGCATCCAGTATTCATGATTTTTGTCAGACATTATATCCCTTGTTTGAATCAGGTGCGTCATTACTTCGTGAACAATATATCAGGTTGATAATATTTTGCAGGTGAAAAAATGTATCACTGTTGGGATATATTTTTGAAGTCTGTCAAGCCGACTTATTAAAATAGGGTATAGTAGATCAGTGCCTGTTATGGCTCATACTTATAATATGATGTTGATATTGGACTAAAATTTAAATCTTGTGCAAAAATGAAAACTTGAATAACTTAAATCGAATTTGAGACAATTGTTTTAACTAAATTACCTGGAGCCATTGAATGACTGAATACCGTCTTCCTGATTTGCTGGATTTAAACAGTATACAAACAATGGCAGACTCGCATTATCATGCGACCGGAATGCCTTTGGGGGTAATTGATGCCATCGATGGTTCCGTATTGGTTGGATCTGGCTGGCAGGATATCTGTATAAGGTTTCATCGTTTAAACCCGGTTGCCAATAAACGTTGCCTTGAAAGCGACAGCTACATTAAGGATCATCTTGTTGAAGGGAAGGCCTGCTCATACAAGTGTAAAAACGGGCTGATAGATATCGGTGTGCCGATTTTTGCCGGAGGACGGCACCTGGCAACACTTTTCCTGGGCCAGTTTTTTTATGAAAACGAATCGCCGGATCGGGCTTTTTTTGTCAGTCAGGCAGAGGAGTTTGGTTTTAATTTAGGTGAATATCTTGTTGCACTGGACTCAGTGCCACGATTCAGTCGAGAAAAGGTAAACTATATTCTGGAATACAATATGGCTTTGGGGCGTTTTATATCGGAGCTTGCGGATCAATCCCTTCATAAAACTGAATCAGAGCAAAAAATACGTGACAACGAACACTTTATTCAAACTCTTATGGATTCGATCCTTAATCCCATATTTTCCAAAGATGTTAGTGGCGTTTATCAAAGTTGTAATGCTGCATTCGAAGCTTATTTGGGATTAACTCAAAATCAGATTGTCGGTAAGACTGTTTTTGATCTGGCGCCTCCGGAGTTGGCAGGCCGTTATCATGAAATGGACATGGTTCTATTGCAGCAGGGAGGTGAGCAGGTCTATGAATCCGCTGTACGTTACGCAGACGGTACCCTGCATGAGGTTATTTTCAACAAGTCCACCTACAATAATGCTGATGGTAGTTTAGGCGGAATTGTTGGTGTAATTATTGATATAACAGAACGTAAAAAGTCCGAGGAGGCACTCAGACATAGTCAGATAACACTTCAGAAAGCTCAGGAAACTGCTCATCTTGGTATTTGGGAGTGGGATTTGCTGCAAGACAGACTAATGTGGACAGATGAGCTTTATCGCATTCATGGCCTTAAGCCGGGGGAAGTAGTTTTGGCTGCTCCTGGATTCGATATGGTACATCCGGATGATAGAGACGGCTGTCGAGAATGCATAAAACAGCTTCTGTCAGGTTCAATTGTTCCTTTTATGGAATATCGCATAGTAAGACCTGATGAGGAGGTCCGGCACATTTATTCAACTGCGGAATTGTTCCATAGTTTAGATGGAGAGTCAGAGCGCATATTGGGTATTGCCTATGACATAACTGAGCATAAAAAACTGGAAGATCAACTTCGCCAGGCTCATAAAATGGAAGCGATCGGTACTCTTGCAGGTGGAGTTGCCCATGACTTTAATAATATTCTCACAGCAATTATTGGATATGCCAGCATTTTAAAGATGCGAATGAATGAAGATGATTTTCTGAGGGGGTATGTGGAAGAAATCCTCAGCGCTTCAGAGCGTGCTGCCACACTTACCGGCAGTTTGCTTGCGTTCAGTAGAAAACAGGTTATTAATCTGAAGCCTGTAGATCTTAACGAAATAGTGAAAGGAATCAACAGACTGCTAAAACGAGTAATTGGCGAAGATATAGAGTTCCGTAGCCTTTTGTGCCACGAGGAGTTGGTTGTGCTGGCAGACAATGGGCAAATTGAACAGGTATTGATGAATCTGGCCACAAATGCTCGTGATTCCATGG
>JBGSQR010000190.1:0-3749 GCA_041737975.1 Geobacterales bacterium
CCTTTCCGTGTTTGCTCACACTCAATGTAGGGACCAACCCCGCTCATAGCACCAACAAATGTTTGACCCTTGATAGTATATTTGTGAAAAATTCGGTTATTCATTAGTTAGCTTGTCTCCAATGTCGAAATTGAGGCAAACTTTACCTCCTCGAAAACCTCGAAAAAGCGTTAATGGGCACCTTTACAACACTACTTGCATCTCCACCATAATATACATCCTGCTCCAACCAGGTTATTTCGGCTTCTGCAAGACTAATTTCAATATCCTTCCACCATGCCTTCGGCTTTCCGTCCTCGCCATCGTTCCATCTGTAGCCACGCTCTTTCAATAGCCCTTTATTATCAAATGGAGCTGAGATAGCATAAAACCGGAAATCCTTCGAGCGGGCCTTTTCGATCAGCACTCTCATAACCTGGTTACCAGAATGAGGTAGATTCTCCATCAGCAACGCCAGCAGACCTTCAGCATCATTCAAGGCACGGTGGGCATCAATAAACCAACCCCCACACTTGAACAACAGGTATTCAAGAGCCTTAGCGGAAATATACTCTGCATTCCAGTCTACTTGAGCAAGGGTACAAGCCCAACATTTTTGAATTGAAACGGGGAAACGGTCTTCACAGAAAGGACGGTCAAAATTCGAGTTATGCGCGATGACCACATCTGCCCTTGCAAGCATGGCGTTGACTCTTTCATCATCGAACTTCTGGCCTGCGAGCATTTCATCAGTGATCCCTGTCACATTGATGACATCTTGGCACAAAGGTTCGCCGGGGTCTTCAAACCCGCTGTAGCGGTCGATAATCCTGATGACGTTGTATGTCACTGGATCAAACTCAAAAGAGATCATCCCCAACTCTATAACCTTATCTTTTCCATAAGCGAAACCAGTTGTTTCTGTATCGACACAAACACCAATTCTGGGAGCCTCACAAACCGCCCCTGTATGAAACCCTGGGTGTTCGTCAATCACAAGACGTTTGACCAGTTTAAACTGACTCGAAGCCTCTACAATTTTAATTGCCGAATCAAGATCGGTCATTGCTCTGATACCTCTCAATTAATATCGCCTGCAGCAACCCGCTGAATTCACCATTCGATACGACCATCGAGGCTGAATCAATTATGTCTTTATAGGAATCAGGAATACGTACAGTTATTTTCGGGTCATTCATATAAATATGAGGCTTACTTAAAATGGCATTCGCCAAAATTTCAAAGTTTCCTTTTTTAAGACGATCAATGACGTTCACCCGTGCCTGAACAGCAGGTTGACGTATACCGGAATCTAACGCATCTGCCACTAGCCGATTATATATATCAATTGGGAGTCTTACGCTTTTTTGAATCACCTATTACCTCATCCCACTGTTTTACCGTAACATCCTGAAATCAGTCCCAACCGACAACTAAATTTGGGACTAGGCCACCCTTTTTACGAAGTTCGTTGTCGACACGTGTTCCTATTCCAGCCATAAATTCACGATCCTGATTATGCTTTTGTCTGACTAAATCTGCCACATCTTTTGGGATTCCACGTTTACCGGCAGCATAATCTTGAAGCGTTCTATATGGCATACCTTTCGGATATTTAGGCGATACCAATATAGCCGCCATACTAACCATGTCAAGGTGCATTTCCTCTCGGAGTCGTACCAATTCCTCTGCAGACATTGCGTGTACTTTTGCTGTTTTTGGATTATTTTCGGTCTTATTTTCCAACCGGAGCCTCTATATTTTTGAATCGCCTGGCTTCCAATACTAATCGTTTGTTAACAGCATGATCACCAAAACCGTCTTCTGGCGCAATTGCTTGGTTACAATGCGGACAGGTGGGAAGCATGTTTTTCCGTCTCCACGCTTTGTCCACTTTGCGGGTCGCCTTCAACAGGGAGAGGTCGCTGTATTCTTCAAGCTCTAGTAAGCGCCTTCTTCTTGCATCAAGATCCCGTATTGCCCTGCCATAACCTTCAACTAGCAACATGAAGGCTTTGAATGGCTGCAGCTGAATACCGCAGTCCGTACATCCAACATACTCATTTAATGGATCGTATGACATGTTTATATGCAAGCACGGCTTTTTGTGCACGCGTTGTAGTTTCAAGCTGTCGATTTGAATTATGTCACCCACTAACAGTCTCCTCTAAATTAAACCACGCAAAACAGACCTTGCATTCTGTCCCTGCCAGACACCATCCTTCCAGAGCGTTTTCCGCCAATTCGGGCATTCGTTATCCATTGCTGCGCAAATATCCGGCCATCCTTTGACGACTGCTGCCCACTTTACCGAAACATCAGCCATTAAGTGAAACTTTGCCTCGATCTCCGGACTGCTCTCAAGTAAAAGTCTACAGCGGCGAACAGATTCTATATTAACTGGATGATGCGACCGTTGCCAATCGGTCACATCCAAGCCGTGCGTCCGAGAAATGATTGCCTTACAGCTATCATCAATTTCGCCGTTGATAAGGTAAGAGAGGCTGTCAGATGCTATGAGCTGCACTGGATAATTCAGAGTCTTATCTATATCCAGCAATGCCAAAGCCAACTGCAGGTGAATCAGCTTTTCTTTACACTCTTCTGCAGTCAGCACATGCTCTGTGCCGGCAACCAATTTAACAAGAACCCTGCCTTCTTCCAACAGTTTAGGATATTTTGTTTCTGCGTTCATGATATGTCACCTCTCTCGCAAGATTTGTTTTACATCCCAGCGAACTGCAGCTGATTAGACGCGTTATCAGTTAAAGGCACGAACGGCGCCTGTATTACGGGAGCATCCGCACGTCCCTTCGATTTAACGTACTTCTAAATCAACATTCTTATCCTGGAATCATCGTTATGGACTTGCTGAACACCCAGATGTGGGTCAATTACCCCTTGGGCTTGAGACGACTTGAGACCAAGCAAATCAACAATAAGAGGATCTGAGCCACTATCACTCACCAAGAAAATAGCCATGACTGGATTGACTTGCCCTTCACGATCCAACCGACCAATAAGCTGATTATGCACCTGGGGTGAGAAATCAAGTTCTCCGATGACGGCGGTTGAACATCGACTCTGCAGACCATCCAATCCGGAACCAGACCGAAGAGAAATAATAAAGAGATTTGTTTCCCCATTCAAAAACGCTGCCTTTGCTTTTTCTTTCTGAGCAGGGCTTTCGGTACCGGTATACATAACAGGATTGAATTCAGCCAGTTCTTTAAGCCAGATGTCGTAACAAGCTCGATGCCATCCTGCCAAAAGAACCGGTTCACCGTTTTCAAGAAGGATACGCACATATTCGGCAACATATTTAGCCTTCGATATACCGGTCATCTGTCGCACCATCATATCAAGCTCTCGTGCAGCCTGGCCACGCTCTACAAAACTACCCTGTGAAGCCTTGAGGGCAAGCTTTGTTGCCAATTCCTCTGCCGATTTCACAGTCTGTTCATCATAACCGATAGTTTCAACTATCCTGTTCACTGGACTGAGGAACTGCCCAACGTCAGATTTAGTCCGCCGAATAAAGAGATACTTTTCTCGCAAATAGCTTCCAAGAGCCTTCGGGTCTTTAATGATCACCTTATTTTCAGTAGATGCATCACTCCCCCATTCCCGCAGGAATTCTTCACGGGTGCCAAGGCAATGTTCCTTGAGAATGTTAAGAACATTCCAGATTTCATCAGCATAATTATATATCGGTGTCGCACTGAGCCCTAGCCGCCAAGTAGTATTCTGACAGAGTTCTTTAGCAGCAA
>JBGSQR010000192.1:0-4083 GCA_041737975.1 Geobacterales bacterium
TTTTCGATGTATCAGGTGCTGGCGATACTGTTCTTGCTTCCATTGCAATTGGCATTGCATCAGGCATGGAAATCACTGAGGCTGCTGGTCTGGCTAATATTGCTGCCGGAATAGCTGTAAGTAAACTTGGCACCTCAATTGTTACTCCGACTGAAATAATCAATGCTGTCGCTCTGACTCATAGTGACAGTGACTCAAAAATTAAAAACCGTGATGTACTGGCAGCAATTGTTGAAACTGAAAAAGCCAAAGGTAAGACCATCGTGTTTACAAATGGCTGTTTCGATCTCCTGCATGCCGGGCATGTTAAATATTTGCAGAAAGCACGCTGTCTGGGCGATATACTTATTCTCGGCTTAAACAGTGATACTTCCGTAAGACGTCTTAAAGGTGAAAGCCGTCCGTTAATTGGTGAGGATGAAAGAGCTCATATTCTGGCTGCTCTGAATTGCATAAATTATGTCGTTATTTTTGATGGAGATACTCCGCTGGACATTATTACGCAGCTGAAGCCGCATATCCTGGTCAAAGGCGGTGACTATGCCGCTGAAGATGTTGTCGGCAAGGATATTGTGGAGTCCTACGGTGGACGAGTAGAGCTGGTTACTTTTGTCGATGGCAAATCTACGACAAACATAATTGAGCGTATACTCGAAAGATATTCCTAGAATAGCTTGTTTTTCAATTATATCTGGTATTTAACAAATATTTCTGATATGAGTTCTTCAATGAATCAAGCTGATAGGAGTTGTTATGGCACCTGAACTCGAAAAAATACGTGAACTGTGGGTGTTGGGAGTTAAACCTGGAACCGATAGAGAGGAGTTACTTTGCTCCTATCTGGTGGCCGGCGGTTACAATATTCGTGTAGATCAATTTCAAAATCTCGCTTTAGGGAAACCGCTGGGAATAGTTTTGGATATTTCTCCCTATTCTGACGATGGGTGGGGCATTTTACTGAAAATAAAGAAAAATCCGGTTACTCGTAATATACCGGTTCTTTTGGTCTTTCTGAGTGAAAAAGGCAAGGTAGGTGGTGTTTTTCCGGTTGCCGGTTTTTTTACTCAGCCGTTGGAACAGGAATATATGCTGGAAAGACTGGCTGTTTACGGCTTAACAGAAGAAGCAGAAACCTGGGATTTGCAGGCTCTTGTTGTTACTCGGGCCGGTGACGAAAAACTGACTAAAATTCTAGAAACAGTGGGATTTGAAGTAGTTAATGCTTATAATGGTAAAGAATCCCTGGCAGTGACATCAATTCATCCTAAATATATGGCTTTTGTGAGTCTGATGTTGTCTGACATGTCTGCTTTCGAGTTAATGGAGAAATTCAAGCATTATCCATATAGTGGTAATATGCCAGTGTTTGTAATGCTGAAAGATGAAATGAAGGAAGGTGAAAAGGCGGCCATGAGCAGAGAGGTTGCTCACCTGGTTTCCAAAAGGCAACTCACCTGCGAAGAGTTTCTCAGCAATCTGCGAAGACGCGGTTAAGGGCAGCAAGCATCTAACAAAAAAGTAAGATATCAAATGAATAAAGCCATTCATCTAATAAAAGTTGAATGGCTTTATGTATTACGGCTATTTGTGAAGTGAGTCTTTTTTACATCAAGCTTTTAAACTCTATGCTGGCTTTGGTGCGTAGGTCAGATGACCAGCGAGCAAACCGTTCTTCGGATTTTTTCCGGTATAGTGTTTCCTGGATTTCGTTCTTTACAGACTCCAGCGGTTTCAGTTTGCCTTTGGATCTTTCTTCAAGTTTAATAATATGCAAACCTAACGGTGTGTAAATCAGCTCGCTGATGTCACCAGGCTTTAGTGCTGAGATGGCACTTTCAAGTTCCGATTGCATATCCCCTTTTTTAAAACTTCCCATATCGCCGCCATCTTTCTGTGCGGCGGGGTCCTGAGAATACTTTTTTGCCAACTCAATAAAGTCTTTGCCACTCTTTGCCTCCGCCAGAACCAGAAGGGCGCTGGTCATGGTGCGCTTAATATCTTCTGCCGGAGCCGTTTCGCTGGTACGGAAAAAGATATGTCTGGCTCTGAATAAGTCTTCTTCACTATACTTAATATGGTTTGCTTCATAATAAGCGAGGATCTCGGATTCGCTAACGTGAATATTTGATCTGACTTCAAGGCTGATAAGTTTGAGCCTTTCAAGTTGTTCGAGCAGCTGTTGTTTGTATTGCTCAAAAGGGATTCCTTGAGCAGCAAGTGCAGCTACCAGAGCTTCCTGAGTCATATTATTCTGTTTTTTTACATCATCAATGGATTGCCGAACCTCATCATCCGTCACCTTGATATTCAATTCCTTAATTTTCTGTTTGAACAGAGTCTTGTCAATCAGTGCATCAAGAGCAGTTTTATTCATTTGACTGCGCATTTGATCATCTAATTTGGTAGTTTTCTGTTTTTCATTAATCATCAACTGTGCTTCACGTTGAACATCATAAAGAGTGATCAGGTCGTCATTAACTATTGCAGCCAAGCCGTTAATTAATTTTACGGATTTTAAAGGTTTTTCTGGAACAGCAGCTTGGCTAGTCGCTTGCGTTCTAATGGCGGGCTCTTTCTTTATGACTGATTCGCTGCTGCTGCATCCTGACAGAACAGAAAAACAGGAACAAGCGAGTAATACTATTGGGAGTCTTTTTGTCATACTTTACCTATTTCTTCCGGAGGTCAAAAGCTGAAGGGTGGACAGAAGTCCACCCTTCAATTGTTTAAGTATAGCGTTTAGGCAGTGGCAGATTGGCCACAGTTATTTCTTTTCCGGTGCAGCAGGTTTTGTGGCTTCCGTCGGTTTTGCCGGTTTTGCCGGTTCGGCAGGTTTAGCAGCGTCACCCTTTACTTCAGGTTTCTTGGCTTCACCGCCGTTGGGGGTCTCTTCTTTGATGATGATCTTGGCATTTTTCTTGAGGTCTTCTTTGATTTTCTGGAATATTTCCTGCTGCTTGGAAGGCATCAACGCGCCCTTGATCTGCTCTTTAACTTCTTCAAAGGGGCGTGTGCCGGCAGCACGTTTGCCAGTCAGCTTGATGATGTGAAAGCCGAAATCGGACTTGACGATACCGGATACCTGGCCTTCTTTCAGAGCCATAGCAGCTTTTTCGAATGGAGGAACCATGGCGCCTTTACCAAACCAGCCCAGGTCGCCACCTTTTGCGGACGAAGAGTCAACAGAGTGTTTTTTAGCGAGTTCTTCAAAATTTCCGCCAGCCTTGATTTTGGCTAGGATTTCAGTTGCCTCTTTTTCTGATTTTACAAGGATGTGGCTGGCCTTTACCTGCTCACCGGCCTTGAATTTGTCGACATTTTGCTCATAAAACTTTTTCAGGTCCGCGTCTGAAAGCTGAGAATCGGTTTCAACCTTTTTCTTGAGGAATGCTTCCACAATCAGGCGTTTTTTAAGGTCCTGCAGTTTATCTTCAATATCCTTACCTTTGTCGATTCCGTCCTTGGTTGCCTGCTGCAGAATCAGCTCACGAATAACCATTGTATCGAGCATCTCTTTGCGGCCCTGAGGCGTCTCTGCCATGGCTTTGAGGTAATCAGGAAGGTTTTTAACTTCACGGGCAAAATCAGCACTGGTGATGTTTTTTCCGTTAACTTCAGCAAGTGTTTTTACTTCCTTGCCAGCTTCCGGCTTGGCGGTTGAATCCTGTTTGGATTGGCAAGCAAAGAGCGCTGTTGCGCAGATTGCAAGCGCGAGAACTTTTGTTGTAGTAATGACTTTCACGATAACTCCTTTAAATAGTTGATTACCCATTTTAAAATGCTTTAAAATTTATCATAAAGAGATGCGCCTTATCAAGATATTTCTGGTTTTAAGCAGCTTCACGAGCCTTATTGAATAGGGGCTGTCGGACTTTAAGTATCTTGTGGTGTGCTGTCCCTAAGTTCAGCAAGCTCATGTTTTTCAAATACACGAATCTGTCCAAACTCACCATCGTATCCCGCCAGTCTGATTACCTGCCGATTACGAATGCGTTTGATAGTTGTGGCAAGAATCGAAGAATACTGGTTGATCTGATCAAGATCGGTTTTAAGCATCAAATTAAATTCTGAGCCGAATGTGTG
>JBGSQR010000246.1:0-1934 GCA_041737975.1 Geobacterales bacterium
CTGAAAGAAACTAGCGACAACTATCGCTACCCGAAGCTGTACATCGAACAAACGGCATATCAGGCAGCTGTGGTGCAGCAACTTAGTGTTGATGGGTTAGATGTACAAGGTGTTACACCTCACTCCGATAAGAGGTCAAGGCTAAATATGATTGCAGATAAAATCCAGCGTGGAATCATCCTATTTCCAAATAAAGGAGCTGAGAATCTGATCACGCAATTAATTGGTTTCGGCGTGGAAAAACATGACGACCTGGTAGATGCACTGACAACTGCAGTGCTAGAGTTCATCAGGGATGACCGCAGAGGAGGTACAGCCACTTTTGTAAAGGCAGTTGATGTGTTTGGTTATAACCCATTCGACAGAACAAAGCCGAGCAGGCGCTCACGTGGCTACTGGAGCAGGAGGTTGGACGATTGGGACGAGGCCACATCCAACAGTAATCGCTGGTAGGTCTCTCGCCTCTGATAAATTCTTGTAATTAATCTACTGGACTTTGATAACCTCTTGCGGCATAGATGTAGTTGATGGAAAAAGGAGCACCAATTAAATACTGTCTGTATGCCCGAAAATCGAGCGAGTCCGACGAACGACAAGCAATGTCTATTGACTCGCAAATCAAAGAGATGCAAGAGATGGCTGAACGTGAGAGCCTAAATGTGGTTGAGATAAAAAAAGAAAGCTTCTCGGCAAAACAGTCTGGTCATCGACCCATATTCAATGAATTACTCCATGAACTACGCAATGGTAGCTTCGACGGAATACTAACATGGGCTCCTGACAGGCTGAGTAGGAACGCCGGTGATCTGGGATCACTTGTAGACCTCATGGATATGAACAAACTACAGAGTATTAGGACAATCGGACAAAGCTTCAGCAATACACCTAATGAAAAATTTCTGCTAATGATCTTATGCTCACAGGCAAAACTTGAGAACGACAACAGAGGTATAAATGTAAAAAGAGGTATTCGAGCAAAATGTGAAATGGGTTGGCGACCGGGATCCGCGCCGATAGGATATATAAACAGATCATTCAGTGGTGTTAAGGATATTGTGATCGACCCTGATAGAGCACCAATAATAAAAGAGATGTTTGAAAGATCAGGCTTAAAACACGAAAGTGGCAGATCAATAAAACAATGGCTTGATGGAGCGGGCTTTACCGCAAAATCTGGAGCACAACTGTCATTAAGCCAGATATATAGAATCATGACAAACCCCTTCTACTATGGTGATTTTGAATATCCAGCTGGGGGCAAATTATATAAAGGTAAACACGAGCCAATAATAACCAAAGAACTCTACGAAATTGTTAGAGCGAGGATGGATTCACTTGTGCCAGAACGTCCCGCATGGGGTTCAAAGAAGTTCCCATTTAAGCACCTGTTCTACTGCGGTTCGTGCAATTCGCAGCTGACGGTAGAAGAGCACTTCAAGAAGCTGAAGAACGGAGGTAAAAATAGACACGTATATTATAGATGTACCAAATCTACAAAAGATCCAAATTGCCCCGAGAGATCGATAACTACTAGCATGATCACAGACCAAATATTGGGCTTGATAGACGCTGGTCAATTCGATGACGTAACGCCCACCGAACAACTTGAGAAGAAGATTGACAAGCATAAAAGAGTCACTTCGCAACTAATTAAGGATCATGGAATGGTAATGTCGGAACGCACCCAATTCAGAAACTTTGCTAGCTATACGCTGAAGCAAGGATCGCTGTCTGAGCAAGATGGATTCATAAGAGGACTAAACATCCCACTATTCGTCAAAGACAAGACAATTCACCGCAGACTAGACGTATAAACTAAAAGAAGCCCAAATATGGACTTCTTTTAACTTTCAGATGCAACGTCAGAATTTAGGGACTTAGGTCTGAAATTCTGCTGTCGCATTTGGCTGGGGTGGAGGGATTCGAACCCCCGA
>JBGSQR010000279.1:0-3192 GCA_041737975.1 Geobacterales bacterium
TTGCAGTTCACTTATCCGAGTCTGATTTATATCAAAACCGATAGTTTTGCGGACCTTTCCAAAAGCAACAGCAACAGGCAGACCTACATATCCAAGACCGACTACGGAAATTATTCTCTCAGGATTCACAATTCCTCCAAAATTCTAAATTATTAAAATCTATGGGACAAAAAAACAATTATCAAAGAGGTAAGGCCATTTGCTTCTATCTATATGCCTCTTTGGCTAAAAGACTGGTCATCCCGGAAAACATGAAACAAACAAAATGGTTTTAGCCTCTTGATTACTAGGATTAACTGGATTTAGAAACTACAATCAGATTTTTTTGGGTCTTGACGGGTAATCCCGGTAATCATGAAGCAGAAAAAAGATTTGCCTCTCGATTACAAGCATTGCTGTAAACTAGTCAGTTTTTATCACCAGCTCAAAATCAAAAGCCTCCTAAGCCCTTAACGCTACCCGCTAAACGCTAAACGATTTTTCTTGTCAATTCCGCAACACCAGTATCCCATGCCTTCAACATTTTTTCTCCAATAGCACTGAACTCCGGGTGTTCGGCAGTATATGCTGAAAGTAGTACTCTGGTGCTGGTTACGGCCTCTGCAACTTCTTCAAATATCTGCCCTACTCTCCCGATTGGCAATGAAAGGTTCGCGACAGCGAACTGTTCCATCATTTTTCGGGGCCACCATTTTTTTGTGCCGGCGAGAGTCAATGCTGGCACATCTTTCTCAATATACGCAACCGTTGTCACTATGTCATACGCTGGAGCCAGAGTAACCGAAGATCCAGGTTGTTCGTACAGGACCCCAAAGTTTTTTAAATGCCCATCACCGTTTCGCACCATAATGGACAGTACCAAAGAAACAAAGAATTCTTCCCGGGCTTTCTGCAGATGTTCAGGGGAAACAAAATCCTTAATGCTTCGGGCTACTCTTTCATAGGAGCTGTTATACTTCTGAGCTGTGTTTAAAGCCTGAAGAGAGCACATATCTTCAAACCCGATTGGCAATCCATCCGGAGCAGCATCGAATCTCTTCATGACAAACAGGCCACCATTGTCTGACAAATGAAATTCCGGCACTGACAACCCGGCTCGCTTTGCAGCTGTCATACAGAAAAATTCGTTAGCAGCCAACTGTGGATATTCGCTACCCCAGGATTTGACAATATACCCGCCTATATTGACAGTCCCTCTTTCAGTCGCAGCCAGCATAACTTTTGGCTGAACACCGGAAATACCGGAACGGAGAGCGTATTTCGACACCAGATCGTCAAACAGTTCTTCTGTATCCGGATATGAAAGCATATCCTCAAGAGATTCAACTGTTTCCACAATACCGGGGGTTTTATCTTTCGGAAGAGAAAACCGGTTTCTGCCAATTTGATTGCCACCCGTTATTCTAAGGAGAGTCAGATCGTCTTCGCCGGTAATCTTGGATATAGCACGCCTGATTGCATCAAGCAGAGCACCTTCAGGCAGGTTCATCTGGAATATGGGGTGTAAGTCTCTACTGTTCCAGCTTTCCAGACGTATAGGCATTGTAAGAGATATTTGGGAGTCAGGACTTGTAGCGGCTGGATCGTAAGCGAAGACATACTGGCGCTGGTCTGTCGATCTACTCAGAAGACCGGCACGATGCTCTGCGGCCCAGACCGCTAGTGTTTGCTGGAAGGTTACTTCCATAAATTCTATTGTTCCTTTAGCTCGTCAAGTAGCTCTTCAAGAGTAGGGGGAGCGCCTGCGGGCCTTATGCGTAGCTCCAGACCCAGGTGATCTAAAATCCTGATCAGCTTGCGGATTCCAATTTCTTGTACTATTCCGGATTCTATCTGACTGATGGTAGAACGGCTCATTCCTAAAGTCTTCGCCAGACTGCCCTGAGAGATTTTTTGCCGTTTCCGTTCTTTACGGATATTTTCACCAATTTCGAATAGCATATATGTATCCTATATAAAACATATCTGCACGTCAATGATATTTTGTTTTGTATATGATACTTTTATGGGACACTTTTAGTGGCTAACAAACTCCATTAACCCCGGTAATCATGAAGCAAAAAAAATGATTTTTGCCTCTCGATTACTAGGGTTTCTTGGATTTTAAATATAAAAATGTTTTCAGCCCTAACCGCTAACCGCTAACAAAAAATCATTTAGGCAAAAACTCATTTATAACCGGATAAAAATCACTGATAAACTGATCCCCCCGGGCTATCGCCTGTGCTTCATCCAACTCAAACGGAATAGAAATACGAATAAACGTCTCATCCTTTCTGCCGTAGAGCAGGGAATTAGTAATTTCACCGATTTTAAGCGCGTATTCGTTACTTAGTATCTTTCCCTTCATTTGAAACCAGTATACAAATAACTCCTTTGATTCGCCCTTCTGGTATACGGCCCTGACGATCTTTTCTGGCATTCCATTCAGCGTCACCGGGAAAACTCCGGTAGATACTTCATACCATCCGCTGCCCGGCAGACAGTTTTTAGGTGAATGAATTCCGCCTGTTCCCTTAGCACCGTTATGATAACCGACATATAGACCGATCTGCTTTCCATCGGCACCGCGGTACTGCCTCATAATGTAGTCGGTCGGTTTAAGCACACTCAACACAGGATCACTGAAAGTTGTATCTGAAGTCATCTTCCAGGACTGAATTTCAACGGGAAACTGGCTGAAAGGCTTATTAGTCGGAACTGCAATGGCTTGATGCAGGTTGATATAGAGCGCAGCAGCAATGAGTAGCATACTGACAGCGAAGAAGCGAGGTGTTGAGACTTTAGACTTCAGACTTGAGACTTGAGAATCTTGAGTAGCAACATCAGACTTAAGACTTGAGACCTCAGACTCTGATTTATCTGCTGCCTGAAGTTTATGATCTACAGTCTCATGTCTGCTGTCTACTGTCTCAGGTCTGCTGTCTACAGTCTCAGGTCTGTTGTCTGTTGTCTGCCTCCCCTTAACCAGCGCCCCAACTGCCACCAGCATCGCCATCGCCAATGCAAACACCGCCAACCCTGCAAATTCATGGAAAAAGCCCTGGGCTGCTTTCTCCCCCCACCACTGGGCAAGGATACCGGTAACAATAACCCGCATTGCATTGGTAGCAATGGCAATCGGGATTGCTGAGGCAATAATAACCCAGCGCCGAAGGTTGGAGGTTTGAATAAAAAAGGCATAGGCAACAG
>JBGSQR010000296.1:0-13429 GCA_041737975.1 Geobacterales bacterium
GCTGGGCGAGGAAAAGCCAGAACACCAGGCATATCAGAGCGGCATGGATATACAGGTAGTGTGATTCGACACCGATATGTGAGTTTAGGGGGGCGGAGTCAGACATTCAAATCAACTTTATAATAAGATTTAATCATCTGGTATCCTGCCACACATCCGGTCCCAGTGGCAAGCCACTGTTTTCCATTAGCAGGCGGCTGCGAAAACGTGGCACCACTACCAGTCTTTGCTTGAGCGTTCAAAGCACCGACATGAACATCTGTCTCAACTATTTTTTAGACCAGTTATGGTGATTTTTTTCCTCTTCCCCGGTCATCTTCCTGGCCTGGGTTACGATGGATTTGACAGCACGCGGGCTCATTTTCTCGATCTGCTTCAACCCCTTTTCTTCCGCAGCTGCCACTTTGGCAATTGTATCGTAACTTGCTGCAATTAAACGTCGCGCCAGAATTTCCCCGATACCTTTAAGCTTTTGCAGTTCTTTGATTTTGTTTTTCATAATTTTCTCCTCTTATTTGTAAATCAAGCATCTATTTCTGCTCAGCACATCAATTGTCACTGAAGATACCGAACAAACAATATTTTCAAAATTACAAAGAGACGCAACATATATGCCAGACAGGCAAAATGACTGGAATTGGTATACCGGACTGATTATAGGTTGAAAAATATAACGGGTGGTACCCCCTGACGAAAAAATCCATTTGCTGACCCGTACTATTTGACACATCTGCCAAATAATACGGGTTCAATAAGGTCCGCATACTTGGATTTTCCCCATGTATTTAGTCTCCACCCGGAACAAATTAGCCGTCACAACATTTAATAGTTATGTCACACATGACGGATTCCAAATACGGCTCATATTTCAGCCATGTCTTCACAACAAAAACAGCACGTAATATCGGACTGTTGGACTTTGCATAACTAAAGATATTTTCTGGCACGCAAGTTGCGAACTATCATGAAGCATTAAACTATTATTAACTCCAATTGACTTCGAGGTAATTCAATGAACAAATTTGAAAGCACTCTTAAAATTCAGACACTGGGGCGCTTCAATATTACTGTAGACGGTAAAAACGTTGCGACAGAATGGCCGGATGAAACAGCAAAGAATATTTTCTGTTCACTGC
This sequence comes from Geobacterales bacterium, assembly GCA_041737975.1. Taxonomy (GTDB): domain Bacteria; phylum Desulfobacterota; class Desulfuromonadia; order Geobacterales; family Pseudopelobacteraceae; genus JBGSQR01. The sequence goes on from JBGSQR010000296.1 coordinate 1,137, forward strand.
TATCACCACTGGACCTGTACATAACCTGGGACAGGATCTGCCGTTCTACTTGGGATGTTCCGGTTACAAGAACCAATCGAAGACGGCTGGAAGAGATCATGTTGCGTCCCCTGAACAGCTTTATGATCAAGGAACTGGGATTCAATCCACTGATAATTGGAGATGAGGGGATTAAATTCAATCACAACAACGTCTATCTGGATGCCCTTGATTTTCACAAAACTGTAGTAGAAGGACTCAGAGAATTGACACTGGGCAACTTTGCCCAGGCAATCGAAAAAATCAACAGAGCTAATTCACTTTATGCCGGGTGCTATTTACCAGGCATGACAGGTAAAATAATCACTAACACCCGCAACGATCTTGATTCTCTTTTCCGAACAGCCGTAATGGTTGTGCTGCCCAAACTTCAGTCATCCAGTTTTAAAGTTATAAAAAGAAAATTGAATTCAGGGATGTCGTGCCCTATCAACAACGGAAAAACTGTCCAGAAATCCTGTGAGGTATAAGTTGGAGATTTTACTTAAAGGCTTGAAACAGGAATGGTCAGATTTTAATTCCAAGTTACGTTCAAAGTGACATTTACAGACCTCCGAAGTTTTGGAAACCTCAGAGGTCTAATAACCCAGGATCCTCAAGAAAAATCATGAATATCAGATATAATCCCAATAAACAGTAAACTGGCTTTGCGTCACAGGGTTTGTAAAAAAGTATGTGAGTCTGATCCCATTATCAAGTGGTGCTGAATTAATTGTAAAGCTGATCCCGGCGGACTCAGCCGGGCCTAAAACATTATTATTTAGCAGGGCAGGACTACTGCTTGAGCCGATAACTATGCCGCCATTTGAAAGCTCTGCTCGATCAAGATTGAATGTGGACTGCGAATTATTTTTAATAGTCAGACCGAATATGGCACCTGGCTGAATAATGCCATTCAATGAAACACCCGATGAAATGGGGGTTGTAGCAAACAAAAGGGTAGGATTAGATACAGCTGTAATATTAACAATGGAGGCAATGCTGTCGGATTTTCCGTCGTTAACAATCAAACTAATCACATATATACCATCACTGTCTGCAGTAAAACCTGGACTTATGGTGGTGTTGTTTACCAATGCGGCAACACTACCTGCTGGTCTGGTGACAAGTGTCCATTTATAGGTCAGGCTATCGCCATCCACATCCGTACTGCCAACGCCGTCAAGAGTTACGACTGTGCCGGTTGCAACACTTCTGGAAACCCCTGCATTAGCAACAGGAACCGTATTTACAACACCAACTGGATTACCTGTAGAACCAGTGCTCCCGCCGCTGCCCCCGCCCCCACCGCCACAGGCAGACAAAGACACCAGTAAACAGCACAACAGACAATATAAGTAAGTACGATATCCGCTCCACATGTCTTTCTCCTTTTAATGTTTGACAATTCTTATAAAGCTGCAGACCAGACATCTCATTCCAAAATCAGTCTGCATTTGGTAATCCCTCTAGCCTGCCGAGGGATTACCAAATGCAGGGGAAGCATGAATATACTGAGGCATTCTAGCCAAATGAAACATCGCTTGACATGTTACGACGACGCTTTGCATAGATTGCCAGCCCCAAAAGACCGGAACCTAGCAACAACATTGTACCTGGCTCAGGAACCGGAGTAACCTCAAGTGAGGCGGTTATTTGTGAAGCGACACCACTAAGATTATTAATTGTTATAAACTGAGTGAGAGAAAATGGATTTTCAAGTGTTGGCAGACTAGTTGTCTGCCCAATGAAACCTGGTACGCTAAGGCTTACATCTGCAATCTGGTTTGCAGTATCAAACAGTGCGGAACCAAAATATGTTTTCAGGTTAGCCGTAGTACCACTATTTTGCATTGTCAACCCTGTCAATGAAGAGGCACCGCCTACTGCTGGCAAGGACAGATTATAGAGGGAGTCGGATAGCATAAGGTATAATGTTGAGGCAGAACCGGAAACTTCAAATGCATTAGTATACAGTGATCCGCCAGCCAGAGTATTTTCACTGGCTCCAGCAACCTTAACCTTAGTGAAGCCTGACAGCCCCAGATCGGTATAGGAGATGGAACCTGCCGTAGTATCAGTATCACCAATTTGATTATCTGTTATTGTCTGCCATATAGTTCCATCAGTTGACACTTTGAGACTGAGGGCATTTGCGGTTGCTGCCGTCCCTATCATCAACATCAATCCAGCCAGTAATGCGATCATTCTATTCATTTTCGGCTCCTTTTCAAAACCAACCGGCCTATTATGCAAGCTGGAATCCATTTTAGTTGTCAGCACACTCATAAATGTCTGACAGAGAAATACTGCTGCGAGACTCCAAATAATTCTTCAATTAACTACCTCCTTTCTTTTCTGTGCTGGTTGCCAATAAAATCGAGTTTTCTCTATTTCATTGTGTTTCTGAAAACAATGGTTATTTACAGCCCTGTTTTCTAAAAATCAGCTCTACTTTTGCCAGTCCTATTCACAGATGAAAGAGCAATTACCCTGCCAGAGTAGACAGACAAAAGTATTAGTCCTAATAGGCTGATAACATTCGATAAAACTGAACAAGATTGGATACAGTTAAATAAAAACCGTCAACACAAACCGTCAAATCCGACATAACATCAATAAATGGTGGGGGGAAGTTTGAGCAAATAGGTGCAGATGATTAATTCGAGGAAATATTGTGATTAAAGCAGACGATAGGATTCAGGTGGGTTTAATTCCAGAAAAAGCAGTTAACCGATGGTTCAACAGCTATTTCAAGGGAAATACCTCAGGAGGCAGGCCGCAAATATTCCGGCCTGCCTAACTGTTTTTGCTGCCTCGACACAATTATGTGCCGATTTACAAGCTAACTGTGCCTTTCAGATCAAGGAATCATCCACTGCAGGTAGTAGGCCTGACAGTAGACCATGATACCGACGATAGTGGTCAGAAAGATCGAATGCTTGAGGGTGAAGCGGAACAGAGTGCCCTCCTCGCCAACCATGCCGCAGGCTGCGCAGGCAACTGCCAGGGATTGGGGGGAGATCATCTTGCCCATGACGCCGCCGGAGCTGTTGGCCGCGCCCAGTAGAACCGGGTCAATGCCCAGCGCTTCACCGGTAGCCTTGTGCAGACCGCCAAAGAGCACGTTGGATGAGGTATCGGAACCGGTTAGAAAAACGCCTAGCCAGCCGATGAAAGGAGCAACAAACGGGAACCAGTGACCGGTCTTGGTGAAGACCAGGCCGAGGCTGTTGGTCATGCCGGAGGTGTTCATGATATAGGCCAGACCCATGACGCAGGCGATTGTCAGAGCCGGGAATTTCATGGTGTTGCAGGTCTTGGCGAAAAGTCCGGCCGTATCTCCAAAACCTACGCCGCAGATGATGGCGGAGAGAAAGGCGGCGAACAGGATAGCGGTACCGGCGGCCGAAAGAAAGTTAAAGGTGTAGATACCCGCGATTTTGGCCGGGACCTGACTTTTAACAGACTTGTCGAGAGGTTTGAACAGCCCCTTGACAATCAGGTTATCTTTTTCCAGGCCTGCGGACATTTTGCCCAGATCCGCATTTGCTTTTGCAATTGCTTCGAAACCGGCAAAACGCTCGTTGGTTAGAATGGCACCTTTACCGGCCAATCCCTGCTCTATGTGCAGAATATTCTCTTCCTGAATTTTCAGTTCGTTCAGCTTGGCAATGGCATCCACCAGTTTCGGCTCTGCAGCGGGCAGCACTGCGATCAGCTTTTCAACTTCTACCTTGACGGCATCGGCTTTTTTCAAGCCAGCTTCTGGTGTAAAAATCCCCTTGGCGACTTTATTGTGATAACCGGTGATGGGGATTTTCTGGATATAGATGTTGTCCAGAGCCTTTTTTATAGTAGGGAGTCCCCAGAGCAGAACGAAGACGGTCAGACAGAGATAGGGTGCCCAGCCGCGAAAAATCTGGGCAGGGCTATAACCGTGATCTTCCTTGGTTGACACTTCCTCGTGGTCAAAGTGATAGACAGTGGCTGGCTGCCAGACTTGCAGCAGCAGTACCAGGGCGGCCATGGAGCCCAGTGAAGCGGTAATATCCGGCAGATAGGGGCCAAGATAACTGGCGGTTACCCACTGCAGAAGTGCGAAGGTGATACCACAGACAGCAACGGCAGGCAAAACTTCCAGGGTCTTCTTCAGGCCAACCATGACCAGGATAACGTAAAAGGGTATAAAGACCGAAATGAACGGCAATTGATGAGCAATCATCTTGGACAGCTTGAAACCGTCGTCGGTGTAACCCATGACACCAGCCAGCGCAACAACCGGAATACCGATAGCGCCGAAGGCAACCGGCGCCGTATTGGCGATCAGACAGACGGAGGCGGCATAGATCGGACGAAAACCAAGACCGACCAGCGTGGCGCCGGCGATGGCGACCGGCGTACCAAAGCCGGCAGCACCCTCAATGAAAGCGCCGAAGCAGAAGGCGATCAGCAGGGCCTGGATTCGCCGGTCAGCGGTAACGCCGGCCAGTGAAGCGCGGATGACCTCAAACTGCCCTCCCCTGACTGTAATGTTGTAGAGAAAGAGAGTGGTGAGCACGATGTAGAAAACCGGGAAAAGTCCGAATCCTACACCTTGAACAAAGGACCATGCTGCCAGGTCGGCAGGCATGCCCCAGGCTACAATGGCAACTGCAAACGCCGATGCAACGGCAAGAGGTGCGGCAATGTGCGCCTTCATCTTGAGAACGGCTAAACAGACAAAGATGACGATGAGTGGAATGGCGGCCACCAGGGCAGACATTCCAAGGCTTCCTCCAACCGGTGTGTACACTTGAATCCAGGGCATGCGGTAGTTCCTCCTGTTATTTGGTTTGCCTGACAGCTCTGGATTACATACCTCAACAATAGGGCAAGATAAGGCCGGACGGCCAGATCATCTCCGAAAAACGTTGGTATGTATCCCTGTCAGGACACTTGTGAGTCACTTATTTCAATAAGTTAACTGTGCTTGACTTTATCGTGGAGGGCATGAAAAAAACTCGCCTGTGGCATCGAAGGTAAGAGGCAACTAACGTGCCAGAGAAGGTATGGGCATGATATCAAGGTAACAGGCCGATTAAACGTGGGAAAAAATATCGTGGATTTTACTAGGAAAGAAATCCGTCATTGGCAACCGTCATATCCGGCATATCTGCATATTATAATGGTCTGGGAAAAGTGTTATCACAAAGCTGTTTTACTACTCTAAACATTTGCTCCAAAGAGCTTGCCGACACCGGCTGTGATACCCATTGCAAGTAATCCCCAAAAGGCAACACGCAGGGCGCCTTTGGCTACCGGAGCACCACCGGCATAGGCTGCGGTTCCTCCCAGAACAACCAGCATTACCAGGGTTGTGGCAGAAATCACCTCCGTAACCAGCGTTACAGGTGCCAGCAATGCTGCTGCAATCGGAATAACAGCTCCGGCAACAAATGAAACCGCTGAAGCAAAGGCAGCCTGAATTGGCCGTGCCCTCAGTATTTCCGTAATACCAAGCTCTTCACGGGCATGAGTTCCAATTGCATCCTTTAACGTAAGCTGCTCTGCCACGAGCTTTGCCAGTTGGGGATCCAGCCCTTTAGCCATGTAAATCCCTGTCAGCTCTAGCAGTTCACTTTCAGGTTCAGTTTCCAGTTCCTTGATCTCTTTTTGCATGTCCGCATTTTCAGTATCCGCTTGCGACTGAACCGACACGTATTCGCCCGCAGCCATAGACATGGCACCAGCCACCAGTCCGGCTACCCCGGTCAACAAAACACTTCCCTGACTTGCGCCTGCGGCAGCAACACCAACAACCAGGCTTGCCACGGAAATTATTCCGTCATTCGCACCTAGTACAGCGGCACGAAGCCAGCCGATACGGTCTGACTTGTGAAACTCTTTATGCATGCTCGATCTCAACAATACCTCCGGTGGCAGGCCAGAACTATCTCGGCCTGCCTTAACACCGACAGGAAGCACACGATAATTCTCAGGCATGTGGGTTGCTGCGGGTAGATCCGCAACTAACGTGCCACAAATAGTTTTATGAGATTTGAGTAAAATTGTCTGATTGTACACAGGAAAAATTATACCGATGAATAGGGACGAGACAAAACCGTCGCCGCATACCGTCATATCTGACATATCTGCATTTAATAACGGCCCGGAAAAACCTTTACCGCCCCACTCCTCTATTTTTAACAATTAATCTCTTTACAATCAGACCGTTACGGATTCAGCTTTGACGTATTACATCTGGCCCGCTAGTTGCTATATCTACAGTGAATAATAAAAGCGGTTTAAAAGGAGAACAGAATGAACAACCGTAATGGACAACAAAGACTTGACGCCTCCGGCAAACAGAAAACTACTGAAAAACAGATCATTAAACCTAACACCAAAAAGGAACCACCACACGCCGGTTCGGATATCATCAATACTGAAGTGGAAAAACTTAACACTCCCGGTTCTGCCGCACAGTGATGTTTAAGTACTCCCGATCTTTAATCATCGAGGCATTTAACCAATGACATCCCCACCACCCACACCAAAGCCCCAAATCGGCACAACTGATGCCATACCCACAGCACCGCCTGCTTCACAATTGAAGAAGAAAATCATCATAGGGGTGAGTATTGCTGCAGCTGCTTTAGTGGCGGTCTGGGTCTGGATAGCCATAAAACCATCCGGCCCAGGCGAGGGTTTCATCAGCGGCAATGGCCGTGTTGAAGCCACCGAGGTTGATGTTTCTACCAAGCTGGGCGGGCGGGTCAAGGCCATCATGGTCAATGAGGGTGACTTTGTTCAGATTGGACAACCTCTGGCACAGATGCAGATTGATGTACTTGATCCGCAGCGGGACGTTGCCGAGGCCAAAACCAGACAGGCGGAAACTGCGGTTGCCACTGGTCAGGCCCAGGTGGCGGCACGCAAGAGTGATAAGGCCGCAGCCCAGGCCATGGTTGCACAGCGTAAAAGCGAACTGGATGCGCTGCAGCGCAGGCTTGCACGTACCAGCAAACTGTCTAAAGAAGGAATAGTTTCAAAACAGGAATTTGATGATGACCGGGCCCGTGCCCAGGGAGCAGCGGCTGCCGTAACGGCCGCACAGGCCCAGGTGGCTGCCGCCCAGGCTGCCATTGAGGCGGCCCAATCCCAGGTGACGGGCTATGATTCCGGTGTCAATGCGGCTGAAGCCAGCGTTGCCCGGGTGGAGGCGGATATTCAGGACAGTCTTTTAAAAGCGCCAATTGCCGGACGGGTTCAGTACCGGGTGGCCCAACCGGGCGAGGTTCTGGCTGCAGGCGGAAAAGTTCTTAATCTGGTTGACCTGGGCGATGTGTATATAACGTTCTTTCTGCCCGAAACAGCGGTGGGCAAGGTGGCACTGGGGAGCGAGGTGCATGTCATACTGGACTCGGCACCGCTATATGTTATTCCCGCACAGATTTCCTATGTTGCCAGTACGGCCCAGTTCACCCCCAAGTCGGTGGAAACATCCAGCGAACGGCAGAAACTGATGTTCCGCGTTAAGGCCCAGTTCAGCCGGGATCTGCTGCAGAAACATCTGAAAACCGTTAAAACCGGACTACCCGGAGTGGCCTGGATCAAACTCGATGCCGCAGCAAAGTGGCCGGCCAATTTGGAGATCAAGGTGCCGCAATGAGACGGGACGCTTCCGATCCCGGACCGGTTGCCAGCCTGGTTGATGTGGGACTGCACTACGCTAAAACAGTAGCACTGGATGGCATTACCCTGGACATACCGGCTGGCCAAATGGTCGGACTGCTGGGCCCTGACGGAGTCGGCAAATCCAGCCTGCTGTCACTGCTGGCCGGGGCCAGAGCCGTGCAACTGGGTAGCGTACAGGCCCTGGGCGGCGACATGTCCAGCGCCGCACACCGCAAGAAAGTCTGTCCCCATATTGCCTACATGCCCCAGGGACTGGGCAAAAACCTCTACCCCACATTATCGGCTGAAGAAAACCTGCAGTTTTTTGGACGCCTGTTCGGCCACAATAAAGCAGAACGTCGTCGCCGCATTGACGAACTGACCCGCAGCACCGGCCTGGCGCCATTCCTTACCAGACCGGCCGGTAAACTTTCCGGCGGCATGAAACAGAAACTGGGGCTCTGCTGTGCGCTGATCCACGATCCGGACCTGCTGATCCTTGACGAACCGACCACCGGTGTTGATCCACTGGCCCGCGCCCAGTTCTGGGACCTGATCACCCATATCCGCAAGGAACGAAGCGGAATGAGCGTTATTGTTGCCACCGCCTATATGGATGAGGCCCAACGTTTCGACTGGCTGGTGGCCATGAACGGAGGGCGCATCCTGGCAACCGGCACACCTGATGAGCTGCTGGAACGAACGACTAGCGACTCGCTGGATGCCGCATTTATTAAGCTTCTGCCCGAAGAGATGCGAAAGGGACACCGGGAGGTGACCATCCCCCCTATGCAGAATGAAGACAGTGCTGATATTGCCATAGAAGCCACCGACCTGACCATGCGTTTCGGTGATTTTGTTGCCGTGGACCACGCCAGTTTCCTGATCCGGCGGGGAGAAATATTCGGGTTCATCGGTTCCAACGGCTGCGGTAAATCCACCACCATGAAAATGCTGACCGGCCTGCTTTCCCCGACTGAAGGCAAAGCATCCCTGCTGGGACATGAAGTGGATCCAAAGGATATCGCCACCCGCCGCAGTGTGGGTTACATGTCCCAGTCCTTTTCCCTCTATACGGAACTGTCCATCAGACAAAACCTGGTCCTGCATGCCCGACTGTTCATGGTACCAGAGGCCGAGATCCCGGCAAGGGTTGACGAGATGGTCCGTCGTTTCGGGCTGGAGGCAGACATTGACGCCATGCCGGACAACCTGCCGCTGGGCATCAGACAGCGCCTTTCACTGGCTGTGGCCATGGTGCATAAACCGGAACTGCTGATCCTGGATGAACCGACCTCCGGCGTTGACCCCATCGCCCGCGACACGCTCTGGCAGATGATGATCGACCTGGCCCGCAATGACAAGGTCACCATATTCATATCAACCCACTTCATGAACGAAGCGGGACGCTGTGACCGGATCTCGCTGATGCACGCCGGAAAGGTGCTGGTTACGGATGTTCCGGCGGAACTGGTCCGCCAGCGAAAAACCGACACCCTGGAACAGGCTTTTATCAGTTATCTAAAAGACGCGGAGCCGGACAGCATTCAGGAACAGGTTAAGGATAATAAAACAGCTGCCGTTGAAACAACACCTTCCACTCCGTCATATTACAGATTTTTCAGTCCCGCCAGGGCCTGGAGCTATTCGCTGCGTGAAACCCTGGAACTGAGACGGGACCCGGTGCGGGCCACCATGGCCCTGCTGGGTACGGCCATCCTGATGATGGTCTTTGGCTACGGTATCAGCCTGGATGTGGAAAACCTGAAGTACGCCGTACTGGACCGCGACCAGACAACCTTGAGTCAGAATTACGACCTGAACCTGTCCGGCTCGCGATACTTCGTCCAGCAGCAGCCGCTGGCCAGTTATGAAGAGCTGGACCGGCGCATGCGGGCCGGAGAACTGTCGCTGGCCATTGAAATCCCGCCCGGATTCGGTCGCGACATCCAACGCGGCACCGCAGTTCAGATCGGCGCCTGGGTGGATGGCGCCATGCCGGCCCGGGCCGAGACGGTACAGGGATATGTGCAGGGGATGCATCAAGGATGGCTGCTGGATATGGCCACCCGCCGGCTCGGCCAGGACGTTGCCACTGGTCCGGCAACTATTGAAACCCGCTTTCGCTACAACCCGGATGTGAGAAGCCTGCCGGCCATGGTGCCGGCGGTGATCCCCATGCTGCTGCTGATGATACCTGCCATGCTGACCGCACTGTCGGTGGTACGGGAAAAGGAGCTGGGTTCGATCATCAATCTCTATGTCACACCGGTCACCCGCAGCGAGTTTCTGCTGGGCAAACAACTCCCCTACATTCTGCTGGCACTGCTCAATTTCGGCATCATGGTCCTGCTGGCGGTCACTGTTTTTAAAGTTCCGATCAAAGGCAGTTTCATGGCGCTCTCCGCCGGTGCGCTGTTCTTTGTAATTTTTTCCACCGGCTTTGGCCTGTTCGCGTCAACTTTTACCCGCAGTCAGATCGCAGCACTGTTTGTAACCATGATCGGCACCATCATTCCGGTTGTCCAGTTCGCCGGCATGCTCAATCCGGTTTCATCACTGGAAGGCATGGGGGCCTTCATTGGCCGGATTTACCCGGCTTCACACTTTCTGACCATCTGCCGTGGCGTGTTCAACAAGGCGTTGGGTTTTGCGGGTCTGCAGGGATCAATCTGGCCTCTGATGCTGGCGGTGCCGGTGATTATCGGTATTTCAATCCTGCTGCTGAAAAAACAGGAGAGCTGACATGGCCCATCTGGCTAACATCTACCGACTGGGTGTCAAAGAGCTGTGGAGTCTGGTACGGGACCCGATCATGCTGGTACTGATCGCCTATACCTTCACCGTTTCGATCTACATTGCCGCAACCGCCATGCCCGAGACCCTGCACAAGGCACCGATTGCAATCGTAGACGAAGATGCCTCACCGCTATCGGGCCGCATCATTTCCGCCTTCTATCCTCCCCATTTCAACCCTCCCCAGTTGATCCGGCTCTCCGACATGGACACCGGTCTGGATGCAGGTAATTACACCTTTGTGCTGGATATTCCGCCCGGTTTCCAAAAGGACGTGCTGGCCGGGAAAGCACCGGTAATTCAGCTCAACGTTGATGCCACACGCATGAGCCAGGCCTTTACGGGCAGCAATTTCATCCAGCAGATGGTACTGGGTGAAGTCAACGAGTATGCCCTGCACTATCGCGCCAGCACCATAGCGCCGGTCAGCCTGGCCCTGCGGGCGCGTTTCAACCCCAACCTGGAACATTCCTGGTTCGGTGCCATGATGGAGATCATCAACAATGTAACCATGCTCTCGATCATCCTGACCGGCGCAGCCCTGATCCGGGAACGGGAGCATGGCACCATCGAGCATCTGCTGGTCATGCCGGTGACACCGTTTGAGATCATGGTGGCCAAGGTCTGGTCCATGGGCCTGGTCGTACTGTTCTCTGCCGGAGTAGCACTGGTACTGGTGGTACAGGGTGTATTGCGGATACCGATTGAAGGTTCGGTGCTGCTGTTTCTGGCCGGTACGGCGCTGCATCTGTTCGCCACGACCTCCCTGGGGATCTTCATGGCCACACTGGCCCGTTCCATGCCCCAGTTCGGCATGCTGGCCATGCTGATCCTGCTGCCGCTGCAGCTGCTTTCGGGAGGTTTTACACCCCGTGAAAGCATGCCGGAATTTGTGCAGACAGTTATGCTGGCCGCACCCACAACCCACTTTGCGGCACTGGGACAGGCCGTTCTTTTCCGTGGTGCCGGTCTTGATGTTGTCTGGCCGCAGTTCCTGGCTTTGACCGTAATAGGACTGGTATTTTTTATAATTTCCCTGAACCGCTTTCGTAAAACCATCAGCCAGATGGCATAACCCTGCCCTCCTCTCAACCCGTCAAATAGTACAGTTATGCTAAACACGACAGATTAAGATAACAGTTAATTTCCGTCTCTTCCTTCTTCCCTTAAAATTTACCTAATGTAACCAGGCCTTTATAGCCAGGCTCAAATTAGTTTTTCTCTGGCATGCAAGTTGCGATGTATCTGTTATTCCGATTTTAAATCAAGGATGAAATCAAACCAAACAGCAGATCAAGGAGAAACTATGAAAAAGAGCCGCATGTTACCAGTTATTGTCGCCTTAGCTTTAATCAGTGTCAGTTCACAGGTATGGGCAGCCGAAACATCGGAAAAGCCGTCAAACTACGTTGTTATGAAGGGCGGGATGTATTCGCCCAGCGAAACCTTTGACCTTGATAACTTCAATGGCGGCACAACTTCAAGCTTTGACACTAAGACAGGCTTTGCAGGTGAAGTTGCTGTTGGCCACTACTTCACACCAAACCTGGCAGTTGAATTGGGCGCCGGATATTTCCAGACCAAGGGTTCTCCGGCGGCACAGCCTGGTGAAACAATGCTTCGTGTAGTTCCACTTGTTGCAACCGGCAAGGTTTTCATTCCAATGGGGATATTTGAACCATACGGCCTTGGTGGCATCGGTGCCTACGTTTCCGACATCAACGTAAAAGGCAACTCCGGTAACTTCAGCGGAACAACTGAAGTCACATACGGATTTCACGCCGGTGCCGGTTTCAACATAAATGTTACCAGCAATATGT
>JBGSQR010000344.1:0-2857 GCA_041737975.1 Geobacterales bacterium
AAAATATCACAAAAAAAATCTGTAGATTTAACGGCAACTCTGCCTTCTTCCCAATCGAGCTCTTCTTTTAGCACCTGCAACCGCAATGCAATATCTACGTTTGAATACGACAAAATTACAACATACTTGGCTCACGAAGAAAAAAATAAGTTGTATGAATTGGCCATGAGTACCAATGGCAGCACTTATGTTGAGCTAGGCTCATATCTAGGTGCATCCTCTTGTTTTATTGCAGCGGGTATTCAAGCTGCAGATAAAAAAAAGAAACTTTTTTGTGTAGATACTTGGGCTAATGACGGAATGGCAGAAGGTAGTAGAGATACTTATAATGAATTTTTAATAAATATAGATGTTTTTAAAGATATAATAGTACCACTACGTGGCAAGAGCGAAGATATTGTTAAGGGATTTAACGCGGAAATAGATTTTCTTTTTATTAATGCCGGACATGATTATGAAAATGTTAAAGCAGATGTCCTAGACTGGTTTCCTAAGCTCCGTGATGGTGCTCAAGTCATTTTTCACAATATGGGCTGGGCTGAGGGTGTACAGCGGGTAGTAAGAGAGTATGTGCAGCCGTTCGCTCATGATGAGGGTTCGCTTTCGAATATGTATTGGGCATGTATTTCACAATCAGGAAACCATGTACCAGAAGAAACGTTTTCTAGCTTGAACCAACAGCGCGACCCCAATAATCTGATACAACGATTACTGGCTGCAAATATTCCTGTAAATAAAATTGACATGGACATAGAAGATTTCATCTCTTGGCTTGCCGATTATCATGAAATTCATGATCGCTATTCCAGAACGAATGACGTTTTTATTGAAAAGTGTCTTGAACATTACATCGCCTGCAAATTTTCTGCATTAGAGCCGGGGCAACTCTATATTGACATAGCTGCTGCAGATAGCAATTTGACTAACTGTCTTCTGAAGCGCGGAGTAAACGCATATAGTCTCGACCTATCGTATCCGGAAGGAATTCACGGCAACAAAATCGGGGCTAATGCAGCTGCAACCGGTTTGCCAGACAACTCTGTAGATGCCATGTCCCTGCAATGTGCATTTGAAACCTTTCGAGGTGATTACGATAAACTGTTTGTCAAAGAATCTCGTCGTATTCTCAAAGAGGGGGGTACGGTCGTTATATCTCCGCTATACCTTGATACCCGCCACTATATTTTGTCCAGCAAGAATACCGATCTTTCAACTGTTCCTCTTGATGAAGGGGCGATAAGGGTCTGGCGTGAAGATGAATACGACGAAGCATTCAGTCGCCATTATTCACCAGAAGCCCTTGCAGATAGAATATTCACAAATATTGAGGGCCTGTCTGCAAAAGTTCTCTATGTCAATAACCTTGATCAGTTCAGGCAAAGATTTCTAGGACAGCGGATCTATTGCGATTTCAGCCTGTTGCTTTCTAAGTCCGTGCAAGACGACATTACTGTAAGAATTACGAGACAGATCTATGACGAAAAATTTTATTCAGAACAAAAAGACGCCTCTTATAAATCAGCTGAGGCAATAGTCCCGCTGCTTCTTGATGTATTCAAACCGAGATCAGTTATTGATATCGGCTGTGGTGTCGGTGGCTGGCTCCATGTATTTCAGAAAAATGGTATTACCGATATTGCAGGGTACGACGTTAACCAACTGGATGCGGCCAATTATTTTGTTGATCAAAGCCGCATCAGAACAAATATCGATCTCTCGGATAGTAACTTCAAAATACATGAAGAATCCGACCTTCTGATTTGTCTGGAAGTTGCCGAGCACCTGCCCGCGGATGTTGCAGACCAATTCATACTTAACCTTATCACTGCTTCACCGGTGATAGTTTTTTCTGCGGCTTTGCCTGGACAGACCGGCGTGAATCATGTGAATGAGCAACCACCCTGGTACTGGCGTGAGAAGTTCAATAAAGCCGGTTTTGTCGAGATCGATTTTATCCGCCCACAAATATTGAGGAATGAGGATGTGTGTTGGTGGTATCGGCAGAATATCACCTGTTTTATCAGGTCCGGTTTGTTGCTGAATAACCCTGAACTGGCAGCGCTGTCGAAAATACATGGCCAGACTGACGGCGAGCACCGTTTGACAGTTGTTAACGAATGGGTACTCAAACAGATTCTGAATGGAGAGTATTTGAAAAATCCCCCGACCGGTTTGCAGAAAGAGAAACTGTTTCTGTCGGTGATTATTCCGACCCGTAACCGTGCTGCTCTGCTTTATAACGCATTGGAGTCAATCACAGGGCAAACATACCCGGCGAACTGCTTTGAAGTCATTGTTGTTGACAACGGTTCCACAGATTCAACTGCCGAAGTGTGCCAACATTTTCAAAGAAGAATTCCGAATTTTAGGCACATCCATGATGCTCGTGTTGGGCTCCACAATGGCAGGCATACGGGTCTGGGTGTTGCTAAAGGAGAAATACTTGTCTACGCGGATGATGATATTGAAGCCCTCTCCAACTGGCTGGAAGGCGTAGCAGAATCATTTGAAGCCCCCCAAGTGGCCCTTGTGGGTGGGAAAATTCTTCCGAAATTTGAAAGCCAACCCCCTTATTGGGTGTCGGAACTGACAAGTACTACTGATTCAGGCTGGTCGCTCGGCTGGTATAGCATCCTTGATTTTGGTGATACTGTACATGAGATACCACCCGAGTATGTCTGGGGATGCAACTTTTCAATCCGTAAAAATGTCCTGAAAAAGATCGGCGGTTTCCATCCGGATGCCTTGCCGCAGGAGCTGATCAGGTATCGCGGTGATGGTGAAACGTCCGTATCAGTTGCAGTGCGTGATATGGGCTTAAAAGCGTTGTATAACCCCAAAGCAGCGGTGTACCATG
>JBGSQR010000345.1:0-7667 GCA_041737975.1 Geobacterales bacterium
TCCTCGCTTCGCTTTGTATCATGAGTTGATGTGGCCAGCATGGCCAGCGGGCGACTTTTGCATCGTTCGATATTCTGACCATGAAACGCTTCCAGTGTAATCCCGAAACGTTCCGGGCTGCCTCCGACCTCATTTAGCGAAACAAGACGATTGTACAGGTAAAAGGCGGTATCTTCGACACCCTTGGCCATAATTGGTCCGGTCAGCTGCTGAAAACGCATTACAAAATCGAGCCATTCTGATTTGTGTTCATCGGTAATGGCATCCGGGAAATCAAGACAGAGAACATCCCTGATAAAGTCGAAGATTGAGGTGCTGATGGCCGGGTTTTGCCGCTTTGCCTTTGCAGTTGTAGTCTCAATATACTGACGGTCCCGTTCATTGACGGTAAAACTGTTGATGTAGGTCCGGTAAACCGGAAAAAAGGCGATCATCTCGACAATTCCCTTTGTCAAACTATTGAGCGTGAAGTCGCGGGTATGTCGATTCTGTTCCGAAATCCGATTCAGATAGTGTCCTAAAGTATTTATCTCACTGGACATGGCGACTTGCATGACAAGCTTCTTCTTATCATAGACAGCCAGCGGGAAATCAACCCGGTGATTCATAAATCGTGTATAGATGGATTCAAATGCCTTACCGTTTGAAGTATCCACAAAAAGGCCATTGACCTGATTTGCAAAGTCGTAACCGGTTGTTCCGAAAACCTGCCAGTTATCCGGCAGCTTCTCCGCTTTCAGGAGAATCTTTTCTCCGAGGATGAAAAACGGTTTGTAGCACGGGTCTGAATCTACAATAAGCTCAAAAGTATTCTGCGAGGCGGATTCAGTCTCAATTTCTTCACCTTCAGCTGGCTGCGGCGTTTCGAATGAACCGCGGAACATGTGTTTAAAACATGCCGACTGGAGACGCCTGAGATAATTTTCAGGATCTTTCAGACCGTCGGCGTGGTCAATCCGCAAGCCGGTAATTTTTCCCGTTTCCACAAGTTTGAAAACCAGTGCGTGGGTTTTTTCAAAGACATCCTGATCCTCTACTCTGATTGCACCGAGAGAGTTGATATCAAAGAATCTGCGGTAGTTAATCTCCTCGGTAGCAACACGCCAATGGGAAATGCGGTAGACCTGTTCACGGAGAAGCATATCCAGCATGTCATAACTACTCGAATCCTTCGTTGTTCCGTTAAAAGTGATTACGTTGTCATCAATGAATTCCCTGATTGTTTTACTGTTCTGATAGAGACTCCAGAGTCGTCTTTTGACGACCTCTTTTTCCCGGTAACGCTCTGTAATACGTTCCTGATTCAATTCCGTGGTGGCCGGAAGATTCCTTAGTGCAGTAACAATGCTCATCAACTCGTGAAACTGGGGGGTATCATGGAACTCCTGCCCCAGTCTTTCAGCATTAAGTGTCAGGACATTACTGTAGCTCTTTGGAATGACAGGTAGTTTGTGATCGTAATAGTAGACAAAGAAAGATCCTTCCTCAAAAGCAAGTCGCAACTCGCCGTTATCCAGCACCGTGCCGTACTGATCTCCCAGTATGGGGATCAGGATCTTGTTCTCCAGCTCCTTTTTAACCGGGTGCCAGTCAATGTCGAAAAAATGTGCAAAGACCGAACTGGGACCATTTTCCAACACATCCATCCAGAAAAGATTTTCCTGGCCTTCAATGCACATATGATTTGGAACGATATCCAGAATCTGGCCCATCTTGTACTGCTGCAGATTATTGACCATCTCTTCGTACTCAGCTTCTGTACCGATCTCCGGATTCAGGATATTCTGGTTAAGAATGTCGTATCCGTGCAGGCTTCCACTAGTTGCCTTGAAATAAGGTGAGGCATAAATATCGCTGATGCCGAGAGCATTTAAGTAGCTTATTATTTCTGTTGCATCGCGAAAGCGGAACCCGGAGTTGAACTGAAGTCTGTAGGTTGATACCGGTATTCTAAGTTTCTTGCCGTTCATAGCTCTCCTTTGGTTGGTGCCAGCAGTGCGGGGACATTGAAGTAGAGCAAGTGGCCCAGATCTGTGAGATCCGTATTCAAGGTTAAGGTAGCTGTCGTCTCTTCTGTTTTGGATCTTAGTTCTTCTATGTGAGATTGCAAAAAGCCCCAATACATGTTCTGGGTCTGCCACAGGTTGGCTCCGCAGGGGAATGATACAATTGCTTCAACCAGCAAGTTTACGGCATTTAATTGTTCCATGTTTTCCGGTTCGACCAGCAGGGAGGCCATAGTCTCTTCGAGCCTGTGGCGGATGATGAATTCGAGTGCTACCGTATCCACGGAAACACCCCAGTCCTTGATCTCACGGATGGTCTCACCCAGCATAACTATATCAATCTTGTTCGCAGTGAAAATCTTTTGCATTTTTAGATTGAGAGCGGTCTCGGCAGTCGTCATGAAACGGTGAGGCAGCGGCATACCGGTCTCACGGATAAATCCCATCAGATTTCTGCTGCTTTCATAAAGGTTGATAAACTTGTCTTCAAATTCCTGAAGAGTGCCGGCAATTATCAAGCGTAAGACATGACGCTGTTCATCCCGGAACAAATTTTTAAGAGAGTAATTGTGCATGCCGAAATGGGTATCCATCAGTCTGATGATAGAGGCAAAATCGCCCTCATTGAAGGCACCTGTGATCTCGGCTTTCATCTGCTGAAAGGGCGCTTCACCCAGATAAGAGCGAACTCCGCAATTCAGGGCATGCTCTCCGAAGTAGAGGGTACAGAAGCTGATCCAATCTGCATTACGGGTAATTGACGAACGGCAGTATATCCTGCCTACAGTCAGCTTCAACTGGCCGGAGCCGAGCTTAATTAACTCTTCCCTGAAGGCACGGTAACTGAAAATGTCGGTCACCTCGCCATAATCCTCGAATACCGAGCTGACGGCATAGTGAGCACCGACCTTGATCAGGTCAATCATGGCCGGCTTGACAAATCGTAAGTATATTTCAGCCCCGTTTCCCAGGTCAGGAATGTTGCTTACAGCATGTGAAATGCGATCCATAAATTCATCTTCGACACCATGGATACAGTATCTTTCGGCCAGTTGAATGGCCCTGCCGGCATACTGAAGGATTTGAACTGTTTCCAGTCCTGAAAGTTCGTCAAAAAACCAACCGCAACTCGTGTACATCAGCATTGTATGGCGCTGCATTTCCAGCAGGCATAGAACCTCTACCGTTGCATCTTCTTCGAGTGGGTGCAGGGAGTGTCTGAGCAGAAAAGCGGCTACATTTTCCTCCGAGCGATCAAGAACGACTTCAATATAATCTTCTCTCGCAGCCCAGGGGTCTTTCAGGTGGTGTGCTATCATATCTTCATAACAAACGGCCAGCTGTTCGTTGAGCCAGTCCATTGCTTCGCGCAACGGCAGACGCCATTGCTGATTCCAGCCGTTGTTTCCGCCTGAATTGCAACCGCAGTCACATCTCCAGCGTTCAATGCCGTGCATGCAGCTCCAGGAGCTGTTTTCTATGATCTGAACTTCATGGGCAGGCGGGTGCAACTCAAGAAACTCACCGTAATTAGTCAGACGGGCCAGGCCATTGCCTTCAATGTGATTCAGGGCATGTCCCAGTGCCATCTCTCCGAAAGCATGGTGGTGACCATAGGTTTCACCATCCGTGGCAATATGAACTAACTGTGTATGACGGCGATGCCCTGCAAAACCTGATACCAAACGGGATGCAAACTGCTCTCCGCTGGTCAGCAGTTTTTCAAATGCTACTGCCTGGGAGAGAGGACCGTCGTAGAAGAAAAGTGAAATACATTTACCGGATGGGAGACGACAGAGATAGGGACGAGACGGGTCAACCTTTGAGCCGGAAACATCCTTCCAGTGGTCCATGCCGATTCGTCGCACACTTGCCGCCTGATGCGGGGCAAGCACCGTAAAGCGGATGCCGGCTTCAGCAAGCACTTCCAGGGTCTCGACATCAACAGCAGTTTCCGCCAGCCACATACCTTCAGGAAAGCGCTGGAAACGCTGTTCAAAATCCCTGATACCCCAAGCCACCTGAGTCTGTTTGTCGCGTCGACTCGCCAATGGCATGATGATGTGATTATAAACCTGAGCCAGGGCAGCTCCGTGACCGGATCGCCAGACGATGCTCTGACGGTCTGCAGCCAGAATCGCCTGATAGGTCTCGGGAGAGAATTTTTCCATCCAGGAGAGCAGCGTTGGTCCAAAATTAAAACTGATCCGGGCATAGTTGCTCACGATTCCCAGGATGCGCCCTTCTCCATCGAGACTGCGGGAAGCGCTGTTGGGTGCATAACACTCGGCCGTGATCCGCTCGTTCCAATCATGATAGGGATATGCTGAGTCCTGAATTTCAACCGCTTCCAGCCAGGGATTCTCGCGGGGGGGCTGGTAAAAATGGCCGTGTATGCAGAGGAATCGTTCCATTATTTTTCCTTTCGATAAATGAGGACACCATACGGAGCCAGCGTCGGAAATGTTTCAGGACGAGTGGTATAGACAGTTACCAGACTACCGGACGGAGCTTTTCTGTAGGAATCAAGAAGAACAGTCATTGTGCCGCCGGCAAGTGTGGGGCTGATGACACGAGTTTGATCACTATAATTAAACAGACATAATATCTGGATATTACCTGCCTGACGATTCACCACCAACACTTGTTCTTCTTCGCAGGCGGTAATCCGCATTTCTGCTCTGCTTAGCCTGGTAAGTGGGTCGCATTCCTTCCGCAACCTGATCAGGTCTCGATAAAAGTCAAATATCTCCCGATGGTTGCCGTGATGGCGCTGTTCCGGATTCAGTATGGCCGAACAGAAGGTTTCTTCTGCTTGGGGATCTGGCGGGCACCCCTGTTGATTGAAATCGGCAAATTCATTAACCCGGCCTTGTCTGACCTGTTCAACCAGCTCCGCATCGCCATGGCTCACAAAATATGGAAACGGAGCAGATTCTGCATACTCTTCTCCCATAAAAATCAAGGGCACATAGGGTGAGAGCAGTACCGACGCTGCGGCAAGCTTAAGTTGAGGCATGGAAAGATGTTTGCACAATCGTTCTCCGCGCATCCGATTGCCAACCTGGTCATGGTTCTGTGAAAAAACGACTAGTTGCTCAGGTGTTATTTCAGCCGATGAGCTGCCATGACATCGTTTTCTGAACGAGGAATATCCGCCTGAGAGAACAAAACCTTCGTTAAAACTCTTTGTCAGATCGGAAAGCTCTCCGAAATCCTGGTAATATCCGCTTCTGTCTCCAGTAAGGAGTGTTCTGAGTGCGTGATGAAAATCATCACACCATTGAGCATCCAGGTCGTAGCCGCCTGATTCAGCGGATTTTATCAGCCGCACGTCATTCAGATCACTTTCAGCAATCACTAGGATTTTGCGATCAAGCGACTTGCCTAGCAAGTGAACTGCTTCGTTTAGTTCATGAAGAATATGTCTGGCACTGAAGTCATAAATACCATGAACCGCATCCAGTCTAAGGCCGTCCAGATGATACTCACTCACCCAATGGCAGGCATTGGAAATAAAAAAATGCCGAACACCATCACAATATTGACCATCAAAATTGATAGCGTCCCCCCAGGGGGTTTTGTAGCGGCTGGTGAAATATGGTCCAAAAGCGTGAAGATAGTTGCCTTCTGGTCCAAGGTGGTTGTAGACAACATCCAGAAAGACCGCCAGTCCGCGACTGTGACAGGCGTCCACAAACCGCTTCATCCCTTCGCACCCCCCGTAACTTTTTTGAGGTGCAAATGGAAAAACACCGTCATAGCCCCAATTCCGGCTGCCGGGAAATTGTGCTACCGGCATCAATTCTATAACTGTGATTCCTAAATCTTTCAGATAGTCAAGACGTTCAATAGCGGCAACAAATGTTCCCTCCTTTGTGAATGTACCTATGTGCAACTCATAGATAATGCACTCTTCAAGTGCTATACCGAGCCAATCAGTATCGTTCCAGGTGAATGCCGGATCGATGATTTGTGACGGCCCGTGTACACCATCAGGTTGGCAGCGTGAGGCAGGGTCAGGTCGACGGACGGTGCTGTCAATCCAGTACCAGTATCGGTCGCCCGCAGCAGCCGGAAGCACACCATGAAAATATTCTCCCTCACGCATAAGTTGTATCTTAACTGAATCTTTATCCACCAGTTCTACTTCTACAGTTGAGGCAACTGGTGCCCAGACCCTGAAGCTGACTCCTTCATCAGTTATGGTTGATCCAATTTCCAAAGGATGTTTAATCATTATGTCTCCATATTTTTTATCTGAACTGTTCGGATAGGGAAATTAATCTTAATTATTGAATTCATTTCCACCTAATCATTTCATTTATTACACACCGATAAATTATCGAAATATCGGCTTATTTGTATTTGAACCCACTATAGCATGATTGTAATTTAATTATACAATTCCAAATGTAAAATCCTGTTTCATGAAACTCACGCGTGTAGCAATGCCAAAGCGGCCAGTAAAAATCTAATGAAGCGGTTGTGGCACGATCTGTTCTGCACCGAGGATTCGCACCATCAACGCCATACCTTCTACAACCTTTGAAAATTGCTCTTCTGACAACTCGCCGAGCCCTTTAACAAGCATAGCCTGTGCAACCTCAGGCGATTTGGAAATCATTTCCTTTCCGGCCAAAGTCAGCTCAATATTGACCGCCCTGCGGTCAACCTTTGAGCGTGTCCGTGTTACAAACCCTTTGAATTCAAGTCTATCGAGAATTCCTACCACCGTTGCCGGACGGAGATACATCTTGATTGCCAGATCGGAAACACGTATGGGGGCCGCATTGTCCAGTATTGTAAGAGCCCAGAGTTGAGGACCTGTCAGATCGGTTAAACGTTCAACCGCTCTTGAATACTCATTGATTGCGTGAAATACGCGCCTCAAATTATCAATAACTTCAGAAACTTCTCCGGCTTTATTTTTCATTAGTGCTCCAAATGTACTTGACAAAATAGTTTGCCATGCTAATAATTTGCAATGCTAATTATATTGGCATACTGTTCAGATGTCAAGCCGGGTGCATATTTTCAGATTCTATCGGGGGGTAACCATGAAATATTTCAATGTAATTACGGTTATTGTCTTTGGGTTCTTAGTCTGCTTCTGTAATGCTTATGCATCTGATGAAGTATTGGAACCAATCACGAATGCTGCTCAGCTAAAAGTTGCTATGGACGCGATCCACTTTGATCATGACTCTGAAGTTCTCTCACAAAAAGCACAGGAATTCCTGGATAAAAGCACCGAAATCATGAAAAATGACACTGACATTAAAATTCTCATCGAAGGTTACTGTGACGAAAACGGTTCTGAAGAATACAATTTGGAATTGGGCTATAAAAGGGCCAAAGAGGCTATGAGTTACATGATAAAAAATGGAATTCCATCAGCGCGTTTGTCCATTGTCAGTCATGGCAAGAAAAAGCCTGTTGCTACCGGGCACGACGAGACTGCGTGGTCAAAAAATCGTCGAGTTGAATTTGTGATCTTATCAGAGTAGTATAAATTTTATTTGATCGAAACAGCATCCTCTCACCCATATTTTAGGAATATTGAATGCAAAGAAAGATTATTGAGCAATTTACTTTGCTCGCCAGCGTTATCAAGTGGACCTGTTACGCCTCCATCGTCGGAATCCTTGTTGGATTTGG